>NZ_JBLBUE010000044.1:0-24336 GCF_047290655.1 Alteromonas sp. AMM-1
CTTCTGCCAGTGCTTTTGCACCCTCACCTGTAGCCACGTTACCTGCAATAATTTGTAAATCAGGGTAATTCGCGCGCACTGTTTTAACGCGATCGATTACGCCCTGAGAATGACCATGCGAGGTATCGATAAGCAGAACATCGACACCGGCATCTACCAGTAACTCGATACGTTCGTCGGTGCCTGGGCCTACGCCCACTGCAGCGCCTACGCGTAAACGACCTAACGAATCTTTACAGGCGTTAGGCTTGCTTTCAGCTTTTTGGAAATCTTTTACAGTAATCAAACCTGCCAGCTTGAAGGCATCGTCAACAACCAGAATTTTCTCAATGCGGTGTTCATGCATCAGTTCCAGTACTTCTTCGGAACTGGCGCCTTCCTTTACGGTTACCAGGCGCTCTTTTGGCGTCATGACTTTGCCAACGGGCAGATCCAAGCGGTTTTCAAAACGCAGGTCACGACCAGTAACTATCCCAATCAGGTTATTGTCATTGTCGGTAACCGGAAAGCCTGAATATCCCATGCGTTTGCTCAGAGCAATAACCTCGCCAAGCTTAACGGATTCTGATACCGTTACCGGGTCTGAGACTACGCCGCTTTCGTATTTCTTAACTTCGCGAACGTGTTTGGCCTGTTCTTCCGGGGTCATATTTTTGTGAATAAAGCCAATGCCGCCTTCCTGAGCCAGTGCAATAGCCAGACGCGCTTCAGATACGGTATCCATTGCTGCGGACACCATAGGAATATTTAAGGCGACCCCACGGGTCAGACGGGTTTGTAAGTTCGCAGTATGCGGTAACACGGTTGAGTGTGCTGGGATAAGCAAAACATCGTCAAATGTGAGTGCTTCTTGGGCGATTCTGAGCATGCAATATTACCTGTGTAGTAAAGGCCTAATTGCGGCGCAATTGTAGTGTTTTTTCAGTTTCAGGTAAACTCTAATTGTCTTAAAGGTGAGGTTTTTTCATTCGATGCTAAGTAACACTGCCCCTCAAGGGCAAAAAGTTCACACGGTAACAACATTAAATCGCCTGGCGCGTAACATTTTAACCAGTGAAATTGGCCTGGTGTGGCTCACAGCGGAAATCTCCAACCTCACCCGTGCTGCGTCAGGGCATTGGTACTTTACCCTTAAAGACGACAAAGCTCAGGTACGTGCGGCCATGTTTCGCGCGGCTAACAGCGCAGTTCGTCAACCTCCCAGAGAAGGGGATCGCGTGTTGGTGAGAGCCAGTGTTGGCTTATACGAACCCCGGGGCGATTATCAACTGATTGTTGAAACCATGCAGCCCGAAGGCGAAGGACAATTAAAACTGGCTTTCGAAAAATTAAAATTTTCTTTACACGCTGAAGGGTTATTTGATCAAAGTCGTAAACAATCCTTGCCAAAGGTAATTCGACGCGTAGGCGTAATTACCTCGGCGCAAGGTGCAGCATTGCACGATGTGCTGAGTGTACTTAAACGGCGGAGCCCGGCTACGGAAGTCATTATTTATCCCTCAATGGTGCAAGGTGAACAGGCCAGTAAACAACTGATGCATCAGCTTTGGATTGCCAATCAACGCAATGAAGTAGACGTACTGCTGCTTACGCGCGGAGGAGGCTCCATGGAAGACCTGTGGTGCTTTAACGATGAATCACTGGCCAGAGAAATTGCCCGCTCGGCCATTCCGGTGGTAAGTGCCGTTGGCCACGAAGTGGATGTAACGATAGCTGACTTTGTAGCCGACCTGCGTGCACCTACGCCATCGGCAGCGGCAGAGCTGGTGTCGATGGACCAATCCGAATCGGTGTCGCTAATTCGCCATCTTACCCGGCGATTAGCTCAGTCTACCCAATCCCTTATCCAACGGCAGACTCACCGACTGATGGCCCTTGAGCAAAGGCTGATACGGCGGCATCCATCCACTCAACTTAACCAACAAAGTCAGGGTATCGACCGGTTAGAGCAACGTTTACATTTAGCCATGAATCGTCAACTTTCACAGGCTCAACGAATGGTGCAGCAACAAGCTCATCGTCTGCAACGTCAGCACCCTCAAATACGGCTTGAAGCCTTGCTCAGCCGATGTCATCATAGCCGGCAACGTTTACTCTCTCTTATGCAGCGCAAACTGGAATCCAACGGGCAGCGTCTGGCGTCAATGGCGCATCTGTTGCAATCGGTAAGTCCGTTAGCGACGTTATCACGCGGTTATTCAATCACACTTAATAACGATAAAGCGATAACATCGGTAGCGCAGGTTACTGCACAAGATACATTGGTGACCCGGGTAAAAGACGGGGAGATCACCAGTTTGGTGACACACTGCAAGCCGCTTGAGGACAGTGATAAGTCGCTATAAGGAACCTATATTTGTTTATTTCCAGTTGTCGATGGATAGCAACAGCCTCTGTGTTGTGTATCCTGGGTTGTGCTCAGCAGGTTACACGTCACTCCCCTGCTCAGCCTGCGTTACCGGTGCCTGAAAATGTGCCTATTGCGTTGGATATTAATGTATTTTCTTCGTATCTGAGTCAGGAAGGCATTGCTAACTGCGCAAAAGACTTACCAGCCGCTTTGCAATGCAAGAACGACGGTATCGGGGCAGCAGATTTTTTAACGGCGTTGTCATCGTTAAACCTGTTTAACAGCCTGAGCCCATCAGTTAGCCGCCATGATTACGAACTGTTGATTGGCAATCAGTTAACCCAGGCAACGCCAAACGCCTCTTTTACAGGTTTGCGAAAAAGTATCACGGAATTTTCTGTTGAATGGCGTGGTGTCGCTATAGATTCTTTTTCAGTTGAGTACTGGCACGCCAACAATGCCCAGGTAGCCACGGAGGATATTAATCAAATCGTCCTTACCTGGTGGCAGCATGTTGAACAGGAAAAAGTATTCAGCGCGAACTTTTTGTATGCCTCCATGGGAGCCAGTGACTACAACACCCTGTTAACGCTGCCTGACGCCATTGATACTTTTATGCTATCGCAAAGATACATGTACCCCGACCCGTTTCGCGGCATTATTGCGCGCTATACGCACCCGGAATTTGAAGAAGCCATTCTGGATATTGCGATATATCCTATCTTGTCTGTTCTGACTGCGCCCTCTGAAGAGTTAGTTAATGCAGAGCTTAAAAAGGCTGTAGACACAGCCAATGACGTAGCCAAGGCCCGCGCCATGGCCGTTACTATGCAGCAATTAAATACCCCTTTTGCTTCCGAGTTGTTGCCAAACAGAGGCGTGATGGCAGAAATGTTTGCTGAAAGTGAAAACGGCGAATCATTGTTTGCCAGCATTTATGTCTTCCAGATGGAAGACAAGTTTGTGAAATTCAGTACTACTTTTCCTGCGCGTATTGGCGATCCGCTGGTGAAGGCGGCTCTCCCGCAGTTACGGGTACCACCAGAATCTGAATTAATGAAAGAAATCCGGCGGGCTTTGAAATAGCAATAACTAAGTCACCAGTTTCAAATCAGCAGGTAAATCCGGCTTATACCAATTAAACAAAAAAGCGAAAGAACCCGGTTCTTTCGCTTTTTTGTATTTCAGACTTATTTCTTCTGTTTGTGGTAAGCCATCATTCGCTTGCGCTTGCGCTGCTGTGCGAGGGTAAGCTGATTTTTCTTTCCTTCGAATGGGTTGGCCCCTTCGCGGAATTCAATCTTAATGGGTGTCCCCATTACCTCAAGTGCTTTGCGGAAGTAATTCATCAGGTAACGTTTATACGAGCTTGGCAGGTCTTCAACCTGATTCCCGTGAATCACGATCACAGGTGGGTTATAACCACCGGCGTGAGCGTACTTCATTTTAACCCGACGACCACGCACCAACGGCGGCTGATGGTCTTCCTGAGCCATTTCCATTACCTGAGTCAGCATTGAGGTATTAATACGTTTTGTAGCACTGCGGTAGGCTTCATTCACCGACGCAAACAGATTGCCCACACCAGTACCGTGTAATGCAGAAATAAAATGCAAACGGGCAAAATCAACAAATCCTAACCTGCGATCAAGTTCGCGCTTGATGTCGTCTTTAACGTCGGTATCCAGACCATCCCATTTATTCACCGCAATCACCAGTGAGCGCCCTGAGTTGAGCACAAAGCCCAATAAGCTCAGATCCTGATCGGCAATACCTTCACGCGCATCAATCACCAACAACACAACGTTGGCTTCCTCAATGGCTTTCAGTGTTTTTACAATAGAGAACTTCTCAATGGCCTCGGATACTTTTTTGCGCTTTCTTACGCCAGCGGTATCAATCAGGATGTATTCGCGGTCATCGCGGGTAAGCGGTATATAAACGCTGTCGCGGGTAGTGCCCGGCATGTCGTAAACCACCACGCGGTCTTCGCCTAAAATGCGGTTGGTCAGTGTAGACTTACCCACGTTAGGTTTACCCACAATGGCCAATTTAATAGGTAAGTTCTGCAGCTGTTCTAATTGTGCTTCGGGGTCCAGTTCTGGCTTATCTTCCGCTTTTTGGATCGCCATTTCCGGAAACATCTCGTCAAGTGGGGTCAACGAGTCCTGAATCAATTTAGCGACTCCTCGCCCGTGCGCAGCCGCTATCTGGTGAATATCACCCAGGCCCATTGAATAGAATTCTGCACTTTCACTGTCGCCGTCGATGCCGTCTACTTTGTTTGCTAACACAAACACGCGTTTGTCGGTTTTTCGGAGATGATCAGCAATTAACTGATCGGCAGGTAACAAGCCAGCGCGGGCATCAACCAAAAAGAACACCACATCGGCTTCTTCAATCGCCAGTAAAGACTGGGCAGCCATGCGGGCGTCGATGCCTTCTTCGTCGCCGGTAATTCCGCCGGTATCAACTACAATAAACTGGCGCTGCTCATAAGTTGCCTGACCATACTGACGGTCGCGGGTCAGGCCGGGAAAATCGGCAACCAGTGCATCCCGGGTATGAGTTAATCGATTAAACAGGGTGGACTTACCCACATTGGGCCGGCCTACCAGCGCCACAACAGGCAACATAGTGATGTTCCTTACAGAGTTAAACAAACAGACGGCCGCGTCATAGACGCGGCCGTGTAATTATATATACATTTTGCGCAATATTCAGCGCTGAGGATTATTTAGCAGACAATGCAGCTACATCCCCGTCACGTGTAATAGTAACAACCAAATCATTAACCAGAATTGGCGCTGCGTAAATGGCATCGTCTTCGTCGTCGCCACCCAGATCATACCGGGCTGCCAGTGAGCCATCTTCCTGATCAATCCAGTGCATTAAGCCCCATTTATCACCTACTACCACGTATTTCTCAGTTACCAGTGGCGCGGTGAGGTTACGCTGTTTCAAGCCACCCTGAGACCACAACTCCACGCCGTTTCTGCGATCAAGCGCGTACACGATAGAGCGGTTATCAACCACGTATATCTTGTTGCCGCTTACCGCCAGGTCACGGTATGAACCATATTCGCGTTTCCACATGATACGACCACTGCGCAGCTCCAGCGCCGCCAGCGTGCCATCGTAGGAGACGATATACACTGTAGTACCAAACACGACTGGCGTGGAATCAACATCAATAATTCGTTCCAGTTCAGTTGCGCCGGCCGGGGCAGTAATAGCCGTCTCCCAGGCAGGAATTCCGCTTTCCAGAATATTGACCTGAAGTTTGCCTGTAGGCGTACCCACTAATGCGCCACCGTTAGAAGCAGCTGGGCCAGAAATACCACGTAAACTTAAAGGCGGTACGTCCGTTTCGCTGCGCCAAAGCTGCTCGCCGGTTTTAACATCCAGGCCAAACAGAATGCCTGCACCGGTGTTAACCACCAGAATACCTTCATCCATAGCAGGCGTTGCAAGAATCTCACCTGCAACAGAAGCTTCCCACAAGGTATCACCGGTATCGACGTTTAACGCACGAATTAAACCGTCTTCAGACGTTACAAATAGCATATTGTAGCCCGAAGCTACCGCACTGAGTTTGGCTGAAGCACCACTTCGCCACAGACGCGCAATACCATCCCAAAATGATTCGTCAGGGAAAATAGCAAAGTTTTTGTGCCACAACGCTTTGCCTGTATCAGGCGCAAGCGCCGCAACTTCACCATGACGTTCAGCCACGAATACTTTGTCATTGGCAAACACAGGGCGCAACTGAGAGTAATAGTCGTTAACGCCATCGCCCAGGTTGTAATCCCACACGACTTTAGGGGTAATCTGGTTTTGGATGGCCGGGATCCGGCGAATTTTCAGTTCTTCTTCGTCGGCGAACCAGTCTGACATTGTAGAACATCCTGTCAGACCCACCATCAACGCGCCAACCACTACCCGCTTAAACATACGGCTACACAGTAATGCGCGGTTCTGTGAGATGTTTCGAGTTATTGCTGTCATTCACTATCCTGCTGTTACTGCAAGGTTATCGAGTTTCATTTGCAGTAAACGGTTGTTTGTATTTTTTTCCAGAGCAGTAGAATAGGCCATACGAGCCTTGTCAAAGTTCCCTTGCGCCGCGAAAATATCGCCTTTAGTTTCTTCAACCTGAGCAATAAATGCCTCGTCTTTTGCGATTTCCAGAGAAGCCAGCGCTTTGTCGTGCTGTGCCAGTGCCAGTTGTACACGGGCCAAACGCACCGCGGCAACCTGCTTGAGGCTCTCGTCGCTGCCGTTAGCAGCTACTTTCGACAAATAACTCGCCGCAACTTCCAACTCACCTTTGTCGGCTGCTTGCTTAGCCGCAATGAGACTGGCCAGATCGGTATAACCCGCTGCTGAACCCGTTTCGATAAGCGCAGAAATGGGACCAGCATTATCGTCAGAAACCATGGTTTCAAGCGCACTCTGGTAACTGATAGAAGCCGCTTCTTTGGCTTCTTTTTGCGAGTCACTGTAATACTGCCAGCCAAATAGGCCAGCCAGTCCCAGTACTGCCCCCAGAATTAGCGACGTACCGTGCTCTTTCCAAAACTGCTTAATCGCTTCTACCTGTTGTTCTTCTGTAGCGAATTGTTCCATGTTTTACCTCTGTAATTAGATGTTGTCTGGCTTACCCGGCAAGTATGCCAGCCAAAACGTGTGGCAGTTCAGACACTGCAACCGTTACTTGTTCACCATTATTTCTCAATGGTTTTACAGACACCTGCCCGGCTGCCATTTCTTCACTGCCGATAAGCAATGCAACAACAGCCCCGACTTTGTCTGCGCGCTTTAATTGTTTCTTAAAGTTACCACCACCGCAGTGCAACATGATGCGCCAATCGGGTTGTTGGTCACGAAGTGCCTCTGCTACCTGACTGGCATACGCCAGTGTGTCGTCACCCATGGCCGTAACGTAAATCTCGGCCGCAGCATCGGTGGAATTAATTTTTTCCAGCGTTTCGAGCAACAATACCAAGCGCTCCAGACCCAGAGCGAATCCTACTGCAGGTGCCGCTTTGCCGCCCAATTGTTCAACGAGGCCATCATAGCGGCCACCGGCACACACTGTACCTTGTGCGCCAAGGCTGTCGGTTACCCATTCAAATACCGTGCGATTGTAATAATCCAGACCGCGCACCAGTTTCGGATTAACCTGGTATGGGATGCCTGCTGCGTCCAGAAGTTCACATAATTTTTTGAAATGTGTATCAGATTCTTCGTCCAGATGGTCCAGCAACGACGGCGCATTAGCAACCACTTCCTGTACCTGCGGATGTTTGCTATCCAGCACTCGCAGCGGGTTTGAATCCAAACGACGAAGCGAATCTTCATCCAGCTGAGATTTATGTTCGCTAAGGTAGGCGGTTAGTGTTTCTTTGTAAGCCTGACGCGCTTCATTTGATCCCAGAGAGTTAATCTGTAATGACACCGCGCTTTCAATACCGAACAGTTTCCACAATCTGGCCGACAACAGTATGACTTCAGCATCGATGTCCGGACCATCCAAACCATAGGTTTCTACACCAAACTGGTGAAACTGGCGATAGCGTCCTTTCTGTGGGCGCTCGTGACGAAACATTGGGCCCATATACCATAAGCGTTGCTGCTGATTGTAAATCAAGCCATGCTCATTTCCGGCACGTACTGCACTGGCGGTACCTTCCGGGCGCAATGTCAGGCTGTCGCCGTTGCGGTCCTCAAAGGTGTACATTTCTTTTTCAACGATATCCGTTACTTCACCAATCGACCGTTTAAATAAATCGGTACTTTCCACTATTGGCGTGCGTATTTCCTGATAACCGTAACTGGCCACCACCTGACGGATTGTTGCTTCCACCTGCTGCCATTTACCCGACTCTGTCGGCAGGCAATCATTCATCCCGCGGATAGCCTGAATTGTCTTCGCCACTTATTTCTCTCAAGCTTACGTAAAAGCCCCGCATTATAGGGGCTTTAGCGTTAAACAACAAACTTTCTTGCCGATTAAATCGGCGTTGAAATCCGGGTAAGTCTAGTCTTTGTGAGTCACAGCAATTGCGTTGCGTTCATCCAGCATAGCGGCTTTGGCGCGAATGCGTTTTTCAAGTTGCTCAACAAGGTCATCGTTGGCTAAACGCTCTTTCTGGCGCTTACCGTCCAGATAAAAACCACTCATGTTGCGCGCACCCGTTAAACCAAGATCAGACACTTCTGCTTCACCAGGGCCATTCACCACACATCCAATAATAGACACATCCATGGGCGTGAGTACGTCTTCCAAACGCTGTTCCAGTGCGTTAACCGTACTGATTACATCAAACTCCTGACGCGAACAGCTTGGGCATGCAATGAAGTTGATGCCTCTTGAACGGATCCGCAGCGATTTCAGGATATCGAAACCCACTTTGATTTCTTCTACCGGATCGGCTGCCAACGACACGCGCAGCGTATCACCAATACCTTCCGCCAGTAACATTCCCAAACCTACCGCGCTTTTTACCGCACCAGCGCGCTGTCCGCCAGCTTCAGTAATCCCCAGGTGCAACGGCTGATCAATTTCCTTTGCCAGTAAACGATATGCCCCTACTGCCAGGAATACATCTGACGCTTTAACCGATACCTTAAACTGATCGAAGTTCAGCTTGTCGAGAATATCAACATGACGCATCGCCGATTCCAACAGAGCTTCCGGTGTTGGCTCGCCGTATTTTTCCTGCAAATCTCGTTCGAGAGAACCGCCATTGACCCCGATGCGAATCGGAATATTTTTGTCGCGGGCGCAATCCACTACCGACTTAACCCGTTCTATGTTACCGATATTGCCTGGGTTGATGCGTAAACAATCCACGCCGTATTCCGCTACTTTTAACGCGATCCGGTAATCGAAATGAATATCGGCGATTAACGGCATATCAGTCTGTTGGCGAATCAGCTTAAAGGCTTCTGCAGCCTCCATAGTTGGAATCGACACGCGAACAATTTCACCCCCTACCGCTTTTATCCGATTAATTTGCGCCACGGTTGCCGCCACATCGGTAGTGGGCGTATTGGTCATTGACTGAACCGCGATTGGCGCACCATCGCCAATCGGTACGTTCCCTACATAAATACGCGTAGACTTTCTGCGCTTAATCGGGCTTTCAGCAAACATTATTGTTCCTGCATTGGTAAATAGAACTTCGCGGTGCGTTTGGGATCAAACCCCGACATGTCAACCGCATCACCATCGTAATCAATTTGCACTACATGTGGTGCACCCAGCGTTACTTCAAACGGGGGAATACCTGAAACCGACATCACATATCCCTTTGCTTTGATACCAAATGCTAAGGCTTCACCAGTTGAATCGGTTACGTTTACCCAGCAATCATTAGTAAAGGTAAAGGTTAATCCGATAGTAGTTACTTCAGGTATTGATTCGCTTTGCGTTTCTACAGGCTGGTCAGTGTCAGTATCAACCGACAGCCCATAGTCAGCTGGGGTTCCCTCGGCGCTGTCACCTGAATAATCATTAGCACTTTCCGGCGAGGCGATTTCATCTTCTGTGTAGGTGAGAGTGTTGTCTGTCTCATCACTGAATTCATTTGCTTCGCCAGAATCATCACCTGTTTGTGTATCAGTATACTGGTTATTTGCCGCAGGCTTTGCTTTGGGAACGGCGGTTGTAGGTGTTGTTGTGGATGAGAAATCTGTTTCGTTAGCAGGCTGCTGATACCACCACACCACCACTCCAGCCAGTAAAATAATGGCAATAATATACGTAACCATCATCCAGCGATCGTCATGAGCCTGTTTAGCTACACGTTTCGAAAAGCTCTGTAACTTAGCCGGTGGCTTGGGCGCAGTGTGGTATTTTTCAAATAATGAAATTAATTCTTCCGACTTTAAACCAACATTTTTGGCGTATAAACGCACGTACCCCTTAATGAAGGTCACCGACGTATTTTCATCCAACCGGTTGTCTTCGAGGTCTGAAATAATATTGACGCGCAGAAACAACTTATCGGCAATAGCTTGTTGCGATAACCCCAGTTTTTCGCGGGCTTCACGTAAAACCTGTCCCGGGCTTGGCGTTGCCGGCACGTGCTGTTCATCAGCTTCTAGCAGCTGCTCTTTGTCCATTTATTTACCCAGATTACTGTGTCTGTTCAGCTGGCGGCACCAGCCATAATTTTGTTCCAATTTTGATATCCCCGTTGTTACCGAGGTTGTTCCAGGCTTTCAGGGTATCAAGTTTTATATTGTATTTCAGTGACAAACGATAAAGGTTTTCTTTCGGCTGGACGATGTGATATTTCACTGTATCACTATCAACATTTTCAGCAACAGAACCGCTATTCGTGCTTTCACTAATTTGAGCAACCGCAGTCTCAGGGGCTAACTGTGTTTGTACAGTTTCATCTTCATTCTGTGTTGCGGGCTCCTGCATATCAGCATCGTCTGATTTGCTTGCCTTCAGTGCGCCTATACCTACCGATAGCGGCTCTTCAACTCGCTGCGGTTTGGTTTTTACTTTGATAACCGGCTGTGGCAACTTTTGCTGCCTATCGATATACAATTTAGTTAACGGGCTGTCGGGATACATGGTTAACAGCATGTCACCATATCCGTTTGCCGTAAGAATATCGCCTTTACCTGTAGCAATTTCAATAGCTAACCATAGCGAATCGGGTGACACACGAGCGACTTTTTCGTATTTGCGGAGCGTTTGTTCAGCCAACTCGTACTGTTCAGTGGCAACGTACATTTCAGTGAGTATAAATAAGGTTTTAGCTCTACCAGGCTGATGCTTAAGCGCACTGTTAAGGTACTCAATGGCATCTTCCCCCTGTCCCTGACTTTGTGCACACAATGCCATATTTTCATACGTGGCGGCGGAATTGGCGTACTGACGGGAATTTACAGCCTGCAGGAAAAAGGTTTTAGCTGCCTCGTAATCGCCTTGCTGGCACAAAAACGCGCCATAGCTATTGGCAATATCGGCATTGCGCGGCGCCAGGCTCATAGCGGTTTCGTAAGCTTCTCTGGCGCGCTCTGCTTCGCCAACAACCTGATAATAATATGCCAGGCCGTAATGCGTGTCGGCCAATCTGGGCGCAAACGACAGCGCCTTATCCAGATTCATTTTAGCCTGGGTATAGTTGCCGTTCTTTAAATAGGTTAACCCCAGAGAAATACGCGTTTTCGCCGCTTCGCTCTGATCAAACTCGGTACTGAAATTACCGCCCTGATTTTCGCTAACACAACCTGAAAGCCATAGCAGTGCTACTAACGTTAATATTCTCATTGCGGGCGTTAACCTCTTTTATCTTTTGTATTAATGAGACATCTTCACCGAAATTGACTCGCCCTTCATCTGTTTTTTTAACATTCGTTTGGTGCGGTCTACCACATCGCCCACTAATTGCCCGCACGCGGCGTCAATATCGTCGCCCCGGGTCTTGCGCACAATCACGGTAAAGCCATATTCCATCAGTACTTTAGCGAATCGGTCGATGCGTGAATTACTGGAACAAGTATATGGTGATCCCGGATAAGGATTAAATGGGATCAGGTTAATTTTACTGGGTGTTTCTTTTAATACTTTCGCCAGCTGGTGTGCATGCTCGGTTGAATCATTGATTTGATTCAGCATTACGTACTCAACAGTCACCCTACCCTGATTCGCTTTTGACTTGCTCAGGTAGCGGCGTACTCCTGCAAGGAAGGTTTCGATGTTGTATTTTTTGTTGATGGGCACAATTTCGTTGCGCAACTCGTCATTCGGTGCGTGCAATGAAATAGCCAGCGCTACATCAATCTGGTCGCCGAGCATATCAAGTGCTGGCACTACACCAGAGGTACTTAAGGTTACACGACGTTTGGATAAACCAAATCCAAAATCATCCATCATAATGTCCATTGCTGGCACTACGTTTTTCAAATTCAGTAGTGGCTCACCCATGCCCATCATAACCACGTTGGTGATTGGACGTTTGGCACTGTCTTTTGACAGGCCCAGGGTTGTAGCTACACGCCAAACCTGACCAATAATTTCGCTTACCGACAGGTTGCGATTGAATCCCTGCTGAGCGGTTGAACAGAACGTACATTCCAATGCACATCCAACCTGTGACGAAACGCACAGTGTTGCACGCTCAGTTTCGGGTATCCAAACCGTTTCTACTTCCTGACCACCTTCTAAACGGAGGGCAAACTTTATGGTGCCGTCGGTTGCGTTTTGCTGATACGCAATTTCCGGTGCAACCACCTCACAGTGTTCAATGAGCTTCGCGCGCAGATGTTTATTCAGATTACTCATCTGTTCAAAATCGCTGACGCCTTGCTGATAGATCCACTTCATGACCTGATCTGCACGGAAAGGCTTTTCGCCCATTTCAGCGAAAAATTCGCGCATTCCCTGCCGATTTAAATTTAATAAATTTGTTTTAGCCATAAAGCAATTAACCTACTGTGAACATAGTTAAGGTTGCAACCTGCATAGGATACCATGGGATAACCCATGACGCACAGACGCAAAAGGGAGCCTAAGCTCCCTTTTTAATCAGAACCTGGCAACTTAGCGAGTGCGTGGGCAGATCTCTTCTTCAGAGAAGAAGTAAGCGATTTCGCGAGCAGCAGATTCAGGTGCATCTGAACCGTGAACAGCGTTCTCGTCGATAGACACCGCGTAGTCCGCGCGCAGAGTACCTGCAGCTGCATCAGCTGGGTTAGTTGCACCCATAATTTCACGGTTTTTAACCACTGCGTTTTCGCCTTCTAACACCTGAACCATAACCGGACCAGACGTCATAAACGCAACCAGAGCACCAAAGAAAGGACGCTCTTTGTGTTCTGCGTAGAAACCTTCTGCTTGTTCTTTGCTCATGTGAACCATTTTAGAAGCAACGATGCGCAGACCAGCAGATTCAAAACGATTGTAGATTGCACCGATTACGTTTTTAGCAACGGCATCAGGCTTAATAATTGAAAAAGTACGCTCAAGAGCCATCTTCTGTCTCCGGTTGTAATAGTAAAAATTTGGCCGCGAATTATAGGCAATCTTTTACGCTGTGCCTAGGGGCACAGCAACAAATATCAAAAAATCTTCATAATACGCGCAAAGGACGTTCAGGCAGTTTGTTTTGCCAGTGTTTGTATTTTACCCACGATAGAGCGCAAGCCATTGCCACGGGTAGGAGAAATATGACGTTCAAGGTCCAGCGCCTCGAAATAGCCGTCGATGTCGAAATCCAGAATCTGTTGCGGCGTTTTATCGTTGTAAGCTGCCATCACCAGCGCTAACAAGCCATGCACGATGACTGCATCGCTGTCTGCATCAAAATGCAGTTTGCCTTCGTTTACCGACGTAACCAACCACACGCTGCTTTGGCAACCTTTTACCAGGCGCTCGGGCGTTTTTTGTTCGTCCTGCAAACGCGGTAACGCTTTGCCTAAATCAATGATGTACTGATAACGCTGTTCCCAATCGTCAAAAAAGGCTAAATCTTCAATGATTTCTTCGCTTGATGGTAATGCCATAGTCAGGAGTTACTTATTTTGCTAATTAAAAAAACAGGCCGGCTTCGAGCTGTGCTTCTTCGCTCATCATCTCTCTGGACCATGGCGGGTCGAATACCAGTTCTACTTTTACCGACTTCACATGCGGTACCAGACCAACGCGGTATTCAACATCCCCAACCAGCACAGGCCCCATTCCGCAGCCTGGCGCAGTGAGAGTCATATCTATGGTGACGGCGCCTTGCTCCTGTTCCAGTCTTACCGCATAAATCAAACCCAGCGACACCAGGTTGATTGGAATTTCCGGATCGTAGATAGTTTCCAGCGCATCCCATACCTGTCGCTCGGCGATGCGCCCATCTGTTGGCACGTCGAAATCAAGTTGCTGAGGCTTACGGCCAATGGCATCGGCATCAGTACCGTCAATACGCAGCATGTTACCACGCCAGGTAACCGTATAGTTGCCACCTAAATCCTGGGTGAGATTAACAAACTCACCGGCGGGGATCATGACCTTTTCGCCAGAAGGGACTTTGCGTGACCGCACTTCGCGCTCGGTCACCACCATTTTTTGTTTCATTGTGTCTGGTTATCCAACATTAAAGCTTTCGCCACAACCACATTCATCCACAACGTTGGGGTTATGGTATTTGATCACCCCGTTCACACCTTCGTGCACGAAATCGATTTCCGTGTTGCGAATAAGTTGCAGTGCGTCTTTCGCCACAGCAACAGTGAGTACATCTGATACGTGGAGTATTTCGTCGTCTGCTTTACTCGCATCGGCGAAATCCAGTACATAGGCATAGCCTGTGCAACCACTGACCTTGGTAGACAAACGAATGATCTTGCCGGGTTGCTTGGCAAGCTTGGATTCAAAGTGTTTAATGGCGCTTTCAGTAAGGGTTACCACATCCTGACTGGGCACAAACGTTTCAACGGTCATTGTATGCTCCTGTTAAGCCAACATGCTTTGCGCCTTGCGAAGCGCAACAAAGAATGCGTCAACTTCATCAAGGGTGTTGTATAAAGAAAATGATGCCCGCGCGGTACCATTAATACCCAAACGGTTCATCAGCGGCTGCGCGCAGTTATCACCAGTGCGGATAGCCACACCCTGACGATCTAAAATAAAGCCAATATCTGCCGGATGCGCGTTATCCATGACAAAACTCAGAATGCCCACTTTATTTGGCGCCGTTCCGATCAAACGCATCCCTTCAATGTTTCGGGCCTGTAACATAGCAGATTCAATCAAGGCCTTTTCGTGTGCTTGTACTGCAGCCAAATCAAGCGAGCCAAACCATTCAACCGCCGCGCCTAAACCAATAGCACCAGCAATATGCGGTGTACCCGCTTCCAGTCGCAGTGGCAAAGCGCCCCAACTGGCAGACTGATAGCTCACTTCGGCAATCATTTCGCCGCCAGTCATCCATACTGGCCAGTCTTCCAGCACAGACCTACGCCCCCACAGCACACCAATGCCGGTAGGGCCAAACAGTTTGTGGCCGGAAAACGCGTAAAAATCACACCCCAGGTCCTGCACGTCAACGCCGCCATGAGCAATGCCCTGAGCGCCATCAACCAGCACCAGGGCATCGTAACGCTTAGCCATGGCAACCAGGTCTTTTACCGGGTTCAGCGTTCCCAGCGCATTAGATACGTGCGGGAAGGCTACCATACGGGTATTTGGCCCCAGGTAGCTTTGGAATGTCTGGATATCCAGCTCGCCGTTGTCAAAGATAGGTGCTACACGCAACGTGGCGCCACTTTGAATACAGGCTTGTTGCCAGGTAACCAGGTTAGCGTGGTGTTCCATTTCGGTTACCACTACTTCGTCACCGGCTTCCAGCTGTTTGGCCAGGCCATGGGCAACTAAATTAATACCTTCGGTGGTACCCGCAGTCCAGATCACCTCTTCACGACTGTTTGCATTAATAAACGCCGCCACCTGATCACGCGCTTTTTCATATCGGCGAGTAGCTTCATCCGATAATTTGTGTGCTCCGCGATGAACGTTTGCATTAGTTTGCGTGTAAAAGCTCATAAGTGCGTCAATAACCGCCTGAGGCTTTTGCGTTGTCGCTGCGTTATCCAGATAAACCAGAGGCTTGCCGTCAACTTGTTGCGACAAAATAGGGAATTGCGCACGTACCGCCTGAACATCGAAGCTCATTTGACCTCCATGCTGACAAAGCGCTCACGTAAAGAATGCAGTAACCAATCGCTGATTGCGGTATTTGGAATTTGGGTGATTAATTCCTGAATAAATCCAAAATTCAGCATAATCAACGCCTGACTACGGCTGATACCGCGCGTTAGCAGGTAGTACAAAGCCTTCTCTTCAATTTCTGCAACAGTAGCGCCGTGAGCACAGCGCACGTCGTCTGCGTAAATTTCCAGCTCGGGCTTTGTATTGATGATAGCGCGGCGGGATAACAGCAAATTGCGGTTATTCAGTTCCGCCAGGGTTTTCTGTGCATTGCGATGAATGTGAATACGGCCGTTAAATACCGCTTTGGCGCGATCACCCACAATTCCACGCGCATTTTCTTCGGTGGTACAATTCGGTACGGCGTGCTCAATGGTGGAGTGCAGGTCGAAAAGCTCACCTTCTGCCAGCAAATAAATGGCGTTTACGTTGGCATTCGCAAATTCACCTGTGTATTCCACGTCCACGTCCAGCCGCGACAACACACTGCCGTAACCCACAATATTACTGGTAAGCTGCGCTTTCTCACCCACCTTGAAGTGGCAACTGCCTACGTGCATGGCTTGCTGTGTATACATGGCAAAGCGATAGTGCTCTAACTGCGCCTGCGCGTCTAACACGTATTCGCTTACGAATGTATTCAGGCTGTCTGCATCGCCAAAACCATCTTCAATAACAGCGACTTTGGCACCCGATTCGACATGCACCAATACACGTAAATGCTGGTCACCTACGCTCGCTGCAAGCTGTGACAATCGAATGGGTGTATCAATAACCGTGTTAGCAGGTACGTGAATATACACGCCTTCTGTCATCAGGGCGTCGTTTACCTGCCCGAACAAATGATGTGATGGCTTAACCTGACTCAACAGTGCTTTGATAGTGGCCTGCTGTTCTGTATTGGCATTTGAGAACAAAGTAAACGTAAGCCCGGCGGGCACACTACCTTGTTGTGCTACTAACTTATTGCCTGCAAACGACACACTGTAAGCGTTGAGTCCATCGATAACCGGTGCTGAACCATGTTGTTCAACTGCGGCAGCCAGACTCACACTGCGCTTTTCTACAGGTAACAGAGGCGTAAATCGCCAGGCTTCCTGACGGCGCACTGGCCATTTAATATTCGCTAGTGCTTCGGTTGCCTGCTGACGGTGACCAGCCAACCAGTCGGTTTGACGTTGGCCTTCAGCAATTACTTCTGACAGCCACTGGCTCATGCCTCGCTCTCCTCGTAGGCTTTGCCCAGAAACGCATAGCCGGATTTTTCTACTTCCAGCGCCAGCGATGCATCACCGCTTTTTACAATTTTACCATCAGCCAGAATATGCACGAAATCGGGCTTGATGTAGTCGAGCAGGCGTTGATAGTGAGTAACTACAATAAAGCTACGCTTACCGTCGCGTTGGCTGTTTACGCCATCGGCTACTACCTGCAGCGCATCAACGTCAAGACCTGAGTCAGATTCATCCAGAATACAAAGAGACGGCTCAAGCAGGATCATTTGCATGATTTCGTTACGTTTTTTCTCACCACCGGAGAAGCCTTCGTTAACGCCACGCTTCAGAAAATCCAGAGGCAAATGTACTTGCTTACATGCCGCTTTCGCTTTTTTGAGGAATTCAGCAGCAGTCAGTGGCTCTTCGCCACGGTGCTCGCGCATGGCGTTAACCGATTCTTTGAGGAATTCCATATTGCTTACACCCGGAATTTCAACCGGGTACTGAAATGCCAGAAATAAACCTTCACGGGCGCGCTCTTCTACTTCCAGCTCCAGCAGGTCTTTGCCGTTTAATGTGGCACTGCCTTCGTTTACTTCATAACCGTCGCGGCCTGACAATACATAACCCAGGGTACTTTTACCGGCGCCGTTAGGTCCCATGATGGCGTGAACTTCGCCAGGCTTGATGTCTAAGTTAAGCCCTTTGATGATTTGCTTCTCTTCAACACTGGCATGTAAATTATTGATGGATAACATTAAATTCTTTACCCCACAGAACCTTCTAAACTAATTTCAAGTAGCTTGCCGGCTTCAACCGCAAACTCCATTGGTAACTCTTTAAAGACTTCCTTACAGAAGCCATTGACGATCATAGACACCGCCTTTTCCGCATCCAGACCTCGCTGCTGACACAGGAACAACTGCTCGTCACTCACTTTTGATGTGGTGGCCTCGTGTTCAACAATGGCGGAGGGATTACGGCTTTCGATATACGGGAAGGTGTGAGCACCACATTGATCACCAATGAGTAGCGAATCACACTGCGTAAAATTACGAGCGTTATCGGCTTTCGGGCCCATTTGCACCAGACCCCGATAGGCGTTGTTACTTCTGCCTGCTGAAATGCCTTTTGAGATAATGGTCGACCGGGTGTTTTTGCCCAGGTGGATCATCTTGGTGCCGGTATCAGCCTGCTGGCGTCCACGCGTCAGCGCAACAGAGTAAAACTCGCCGACACTGTTATCGCCTTTCAGTACGCAACTTGGATACTTCCAGGTTACCGATGATCCAGTTTCTACCTGAGTCCAGGAAATTTTCGCATCGTTGTGGCAAATCCCACGTTTGGTGACGAAGTTATAAATCCCGCCTTTGCCGTTTTCGTCGCCCGGATACCAGTTCTGTACGGTAGAGTACTTGATGTTGGCCTTATCCAAAGCTACCAGCTCAACTACGGCGGCGTGCAATTGGTTTTCATCGCGTTGCGGCGCGGTGCAGCCTTCCAGGTAACTTACGTGACTGCCTTCATCGGCAATGATCAGTGTACGTTCAAACTGGCCGGTATTTTGTTCATTAATGCGGAAATAAGTAGATAATTCCATGGGGCAGCGTACCCCTTTTGGAATGTACACAAATGAACCATCAGTAAATACGGCGCTGTTTAATGCTGCGAAGTAGTTATCGGTGCGAGGCACAACCGAGCCAATGTATTTTTTCACCAGCTCAGGGTATTTTTTTATTGCCTCAGAGATTGGGCAGAAAATAACCCCTGCTTCTTCCAGCTTTTCGCGGAAAGTAGTGACAACCGATACAGAATCGAATACTGCGTCGACAGCCACGCCAGCCAGCATTTCCTGCTCGTGCAGAGGAATGCCTAGTTTGTTATAGACATCCAGTAAGTCGGGATCGACTTCGTCTAATGACTTGGGCTTGTCTTTCATACTTTTGGGAGAGGAATAGTATGAGATAGCCTGATAGTCGATTTTTTCGTAATCAACATGCGCCCACTCAGGCTCTTCCATTTCTAACCAGGAACGATATGCCTTTAAACGCCATTCAAGCATCCACTCAGGCTCATTTTTAATTGCCGAAATACGCTGTATTACCGACTCGTCCAAGCCTTTTTCGAAGGTATCGGACTCGATTTCAGAGTAGAAACCGGCCTCATATTGTTTCGACAATGCCTGTTCGATCTGCTCGCTCATTGACTCATCTCACTTAACTGGTCTTTGATTGCACGCCTTTTCGTGGGTGCTGTGTATCCGATGTATGTTTCGGACGCCATGTATCCCTTATTTTTCGCGCGGTATTCTATAATACCTGAGTATTTCACTCAACTATTGAAGACAATACCTGTAATAAAGCGAATCCATGCTTGCGTTATTATTTTGTACGGGCATCTGGGGGCTCGGGATCTTGCACTATTCTCCCCGAAACTGCAAACCTTCACTGCCTGCTCTACGCCAGAAGTCTTAGTAGCTTGCCGACGCTCTGGCCTGCCTTAAACGGGTTACCACAGTCGTAACGGTGTCAGCCGCAAAATCCATCTCATCTTCCGTAGTAAAACGCCCTGCGGAAAAACGAATACCGGCATGTGCTAGCGGTGCACTCCGCCCCAGCGCAGTTAACACATACGACGGTTCAAGGCTTGCAGATGTGCAGGCAGATCCGGTAGAAATAGCAATATCGGCTAAGCCCATTACCAGACTTTCGCCATCTACACCACCAAAGCTAATGTTAATAATGCCTGGGACGCGCTGGGTTAAATGGCCATTAAGAGTAACATCGTCTAACTGACTGATTCGTTCCCAGAAGCGTTCCGTTAACATTCGTAATCGTTGCGCTTCAATGTTGAGCTGTTCACCTGCGATTTCGCACGCTGCGCCAAATCCCACAATTTGATGAGTAGGCAATGTGCCCGAACGCATACCACGCTCATGACCACCACCATGCATTTGCTCTGCCAGCAATATACGCGGCCGACGGCGCACAAATAGCGCACCTATGCCTTTTGGCCCGTAGCATTTATGTGCAGAAAATGACATCAAATCAACGGGTAAGGTTTGTAAATCAATGGGCAGCTTACCCAGACTTTGCGCAGCATCAACGTGAAATACAATATTGTGCTGACGACAAAATTCGCCAATTGCCTGTATATCCTGAACAACGCCAATCTCATTATTCACCTGCATGACCGACACTAAAATGGTGTCATCTCTGAGGGCGTCAGCAAGCTGTGCTACCGAAATCAGCCCCTGCGGATCGGGCACTAAACAGGTGACATCGAATCCTTGTTCAGCCAGATATTCACAGGTGTCCAACACCGCTTTGTGCTCAGTACTCACGGTAATAATGTGATTACCCTTCTCGCGATATTGCTGCGCGACACCTTTTAATGCCAGGTTATCGGATTCCGTTGCCCCTGACGTAAAAATGATTTCCCGTGGATCGCAATTTACCAGCCCAGCAATTTGATTACGCGCCACATCCACCGCTTCTTCAGCTTGCCAGCCAAAACGGTGAGAGCGTGACGCAGGATTGCCAAATGTCCCATCTAAGGTAAGGCATTTCGCCATTTGCTCAGCAACGGCGGGATCAACTGGCGTCGTTGAGGCGTAATCGAGATAAACGGGGGTGTTAACCTGTGTCATTTACAGTCGAATGCTCACGTGAATTTCTTTATCAATATTGGCGCGCTGCTTATCCTGACGGCCCGCCACCGCCTGAACATCGCCTTTCGCCATTAACTCGCCCAGGCTAATGCTATCGAGGAAGTGACCGATGCGATCACTGAGATCCTGCCACAAACTGTGTGTCAGGCAGCGCTCGCCAGCCTGGCAATCACCCTGCCCCTGGCAGCGGGTGGCATCAACCGACTCATCGACGGCTCGAATGACTTCACCAATGGCAATTTTGTAAGCATCACGACCCAGTTTGTACCCACCGCCCGGTCCGCGTACGCTTTTTACCAGGGTTTCTTTTCTTAAACGCGAGAATAATTGCTCCAGATAAGACAAAGAAATTTCCTGACGGGCCGAAATATCAGCCAGCGATACAGGGCCTTGTTGAGAGTGAAGCGCCACGTCTAGCATGGCTGTAACCGCATAGCGGCCTTTTGAGGTGAGTTTCATAGCGGGCAGCAATAGTCGAACATGGCAAAATTGTTCCATACCCGACTAAAATGGTCAAGTATAAAACCTACTAATTTAGTCAGGTATTAATATCCCTGCCAGCTATGCGTCAAATATGTGGGTCGAAGGCGTCGTGTTTTTGCTGTTGAGTTTTGGGTGCCACTGGCGATAACCCTGTACAAGCAAAATCCGCTTCCGACATCCCTTCTAATCTATCGGTATTTACATTGCCTCCCATTGCCTGAATAACCTGGCACAACTCTACAATACGCTCATCCATTGCGTGTATGTGCTCCACCATTACTCCCATGGCACTGGCTACCGGATCGGGATTATCACTGGCTACCGCGTACGCATCAAAGCCGTATTTAGCAGCAATTTCGTGGCGTTTGTTGTTTCCAGCTGTTTGCGCAGGTGCAGATTGCACTATTCTCCCCGGAATACCCACAACCGTGGCGCCGGGTGGAGTATCTTTTACCACAACAGAGTTGGAACCAATTTTGGCCCCCTCACCGATCTCAATAGGCCCGAGCACTTTAGCGCCTGCTCCTACAACAACATTGTTGCAAAGTGTTGGGTGGCGCTTGCCCGCTTTCCAACTGGTACCGCCCAGAGTGACACCATGATACAACGTGACATCGTCACCAATTTCTGCGGTTTCACCAATAACCACGCCCATGCCATGATCGATAAAAAAGCGGCGGCCTATTGTGGCACCAGGATGGATTTCCACGCCGGTAAGCCAACGGCTAAAGGTGGAAAGTGTTCTGGCCAGCCACTTTAATTCCAGCTTCCAGAGTTTATGACTGACCCGATGTAACCACACCGCATGAAGGCCGGGGTAATTAGTTAATACCTCAAACGTATTTCTGGCTGCCGGATCGCGGGCAAATACACCGGCGACGTCTTCCCTGATTCGTGCGAACATTAATTAGCTCCGCTGGATTTATCGATAGCAGCCAGGATCCCTCGCAAGATATTGAGTTCCTGAGCTTCCGGACGGGCCCGGTTAAACAGGCGTCGTAAACGGGTCATCACAATCCCAGGGTGATTTTCATTGATAAACTTTACATTGCTAAGCGTCGATTCCAGGTGAACATAGAAACGCTCCATGTCTTCACTTAACGGATATTCTGTTTCTTCCTCTGGGATACGTGTTTTGTTCAGCCATGCCATGCGAATTTCATAACTCAGCGTTTGCACGGCCGCAGCCAAATTCAATGAGCTGTAATCAGGATTAGCTGGAATGCATACGTGAAAATGACATTGCTGCAGTTCTTCGTTGGTCAGACCATTATTTTCACGGCCAAATACCAGTGCTACAGGGTACTGGCTCACTTCAGCTACCAGTTTTTCGCCGCACTCTCTGGGTTCAAGCATAGGCCAGCTCAGCGTGCGCGAGCGGGCTGATGTGCCAACTACCAGGCCGCAGTCGGCTACAGCTTCGCTGAGTGTGCTCACTATTTTGGCGTTTGCCAGTACATCACCCGCGCCTGCTGCTAGTGCACTTGAATGACCATCTGGTTCATCCACCGGGTCAACCAGATACAGTTCACTTAATCCCATGGTTTTCATTGCCCTGGCTGCAGAGCCAATGTTACCCGTATGCGATGTATTAACCAGGATAATTCTTATCTTTTCTAGCATGCGTAAATTGTTAATTAGCTATATTTGGTCGAGAGTTTAGCACAGCAACCGCAGATTCACATCGGTGAACTCCTGTGAGCAGGCTCACTGTGAATTCAATATCGCTGTAACGATTGTTGAACTTTTAATCAATTTTATTATTGTTCTGGTACCGGGATCGGATTGCATTATTGAGATTAACTGGTACACTGCGCGCCGTTTTCTATTCGATCTTTTACAATTGGTGGTTCCTAATGCATCCGATGCTTAACATTGCGGTGCGCGCAGCGCGCGTGGCTGGCTCTATTATTGTGCGTGGTTTTGAAAACCGTACAGAGCTGGTAAAAGAAGTCAAAGGCAGTAACGATTATGTTACTCAAATCGACAAAGAAGCCGAAATGGCAATCATTCATAAGATTCAGCAATCTTATCCTGCACACAGCTTTCTTGGCGAAGAAAATGGTGAGGTAATCGGAGAAGCGCCAGAATTTCAGTGGATTATCGACCCGCTGGATGGTACCACCAATTTCATTAAAGGCATTCCGCACTTTGCTGTGTCTATTGCCCTGCTCCACAAAGGCCGTCTTGATCAGGCTGTAGTTTTCGACCCTATTCGCGGTGAACTGTTTACTGCTTCACGCGGTCAGGGTGCGCAATTAAATGGCTACCGCATCCGTACTACCAAGCCTCGCGATTTAACGGAAACTATTCTGGCGACAGGATTCCCTTTTAAAAATAAAACCCAGTATGCCGATTATGCCGTTCGTTTTAATAAGATTTTCCACGACTGTGGTGACGTGCGCCGAGCGGGTAGTGCTGCGTTGGATCTTGCTTATGTAGCAGCCGGACGCCTGGACGGTTATTGGGAGCGCGGTGTAAAACCCTGGGATATCGCGGCTGGGGAATTACTGGTGCGTGAATCAGGTGGTTTGATTACCGATTTCTCTGGTGGGAACGATCCTCTGTATAAAGGCGAAATTATTGCTGGTAGCGTAAAAGTAGTGCAAGGCCTGGTTAAACACCTGAAAGCCTAACCGCTATTCTGTGAATACAAACAATAAAGCCTCCAATTGGAGGCTTTATTCATTCAAGTCTTACTTAACCGTTTAATGAAGCAAGATACGCCTTAAACTCTTCACCTAACTCGGGGTGACGTAATGCATAATCAACATTTGCTTTCATGTAGCCAAGTTTGCTGCCGCAATCATGACTCTTGCCTTTCATATAATAAGCATCAACCTGCTCGACTTTCATTAAAGAAGTAATCGCGTCGGTTAACTGGATCTCTCCA
>NZ_JBLBUE010000045.1:0-23531 GCF_047290655.1 Alteromonas sp. AMM-1
CTGCCCGAAGGGTTCGCTCTAGGTGTCCACCGCTCTTTGTTGCATGCTCTTGATGCAGAACCACTGCACCTGCGAACATGCGCCGCGATCGCTGAACACCTAGAACGAACAAAATTAATACAGCAAAGATCAACACGCCCTAGTTGCAGCTATTTGGAGCAGTTGCCTCATATCAAGCATGGTTAACATGAGGCGAACAGGATATCAGGCGGTTTTAGGGTATTCTGCGTGAAGCTGTTTATCGATTGCTGCCAAAATCTGGGTACGACTAATACACCCAACCAACGCCCCATCGGCGTTAACTACGGGATACATTTTCGGTTTTTCAATTAGTAGTTTTTCTGCCACTTCTAAGATAGACATGGTGTCTGTCACTGTCATTACCGGCGAATGCATGATCTCACCCACTCTGCAAACCTGTTCGCGGTAGTAGGTAGATTCAACCATGGCTTTAATGCAGTCCTGTTCAGACAAAAAGCCACATAATTTTCCGTCTTCATCCAACACCGGCCCACCAGACTGCTGCTTATGCAGCAAACGCTCCACAGCTTCTGCCACGGGCATATTGCGGCTAAGTTTAACGGGATGGTGGTTCATATAATCGCAAACCTGCAACGATTCCATTTTTCCTCCTGCGCAGCGATAGCCCAAAACGGCTGGTACTGCATAGTTGTTATTATCCTGAGGTTGCCTGTACGGACTGCTAAACGCGTATCAACAGCCTCTAGCGCTTGGTATAGCCTGTATTGCCAGAAACTCGTCTAATTTAAGCGTAGCGCAGTTTCAGAAAAATCACATGCATAAAAGCAATGATGACTATAGGAATTTAACTATTTGCTATGGAAGAGGATGTTGCTTTAAAAAGCGACGGTAATTCTGCTGCAGACGGGCTGAATAGGACTTTGCAATGATGTGTGTGTAATTGGTCGGCGAAGTGCGTCTGATAACGCTGGTAATCCGTTGGTTCAACACAGCATACCGCCCGAATACCGTAATGTTTTACCAACGCAATTAACTCATTTTCATAACGAAGCTCGGCATCCAGCATTTTGGTGCGATGATGCCAGGGCTCCTGATTAATGAAAAAAAGCGGAACGAACTGCTGTTGTTGTTTAAGGGATTCACCTAACTGATAAGACAAGTAATCCGTGCCAACAATAATAACTGGCACGGACGCCGCCTTTGTACGAGTGAAGAAACGTTTAAACATAGATTTCCAGTTGTGCCTCAATCACAACTGATCGCGCAGTTACTTGCGCTTCATTCCGTGATCCACTCTTCATAAATACCCACTTTCATGTTGCCCTGGGTATCTATTTGTGCGCGGTACATGCCAGAGGTGTTAAACACCGCCACGATATTCCCTTTTGCATCCACCGCAATAATACCGCCATCGCCTTCTGCTTTTACCAGCACATCATTTACCACCGCATTAGCTGCGTCGGCCAATGAGTCGTTGCGATACTTCATTCTGCTGCAAATATCTGCTGCAACGTGATAGCGAATAAAATACTCACCATGACCGGTAGCCGAGACGGCGCAGCTGGCATTATCAGCATAAGTACCCGCACCAATAATAGGTGAATCTCCAATCCGCCCATAACGCTTTGCGGTCATGCCGCCAGTTGAGGTACCCGCTACAAGATTGCCGTATTGGTCGAGTACCACGGCTCCCACTGTGCCAAAACGTTCATTACCCTGCTGACCACCATAAGTAATATTCGCATTCAGAATGCGTTCTTTGGCTTTTAGCAGCGCCTTGTAACGGCGCTCGGTATTAAACAAGGTATTTTTTACCGGCTCCATGCCAATCGATTCAGCAAATTCTTCCGCCCCCTTGCCACTTAATAACACGTGTGGAGATTGCTCCATCACCGCCAACGCTGCAGCAATTGGACTACGAATGGTTTTAACCCCCGCTACGGCACCGGCATTCAGCGTACCGCCGTGCATAATCGAGGCGTCTAACTCATGCTGACCTTCAAAGTTATACACCGCACCAATACCGGCGTTAAACAAAGGCGATGTTTCCATAACCTGAATAGCCGCCACTACGGCCTCTTCACCTTTTGCGCCACTTTTAAGCAGCCCATAGCCCATTTGAACGGCCGCTTGCAGCGCAGCAACATATTCGGCTTCGCGCTCGGGCGTCATGCTGGCCTGCAAAATAGTTCCCGCCCCGCCGTGGATCACAATGGCTACTTCCTGGCTCCAGGCCGATAGCGCCATACAACTACTTAACCAAACGACAGACAGTTTTTTAATTATACTCATGTGTGTTCCCAGTAACTCGATAGTAGGGTCTGTTGAACCTATTACTTTACGGGTTTCCAGTATTGATGACCAGTTGAAGTAGTGTGCAAAAGTTGACGTTCATCGAATTTAACGTGTTTCGCATGAACACAGAAACGACGCCAGCAAACCGTTTCCAGTGAAGAATAGCGGTTTGCGCTTGGGTCCCTCTGGGGGGCATGTTAGTATCGCTATCATTACCTGCCAGATTTTCATGTGGCCTGTCCAGTGCTGAGTTCAATGGCACATAGCATCGTTATCTTTGAGAATATTGCGCTCGTGACGATAAAAGTAACTACTAATAAAAGTACCGTTAAACGATGAGTCAACCAAGCCCAGCCAGCTTTCTCTGGCACGATTACGAAACCTGGGGCGTCAGCCCGCAAAAAGACATGCCCAGCCAGTTTGCTGCCATTCGCACCGATGCAGATTTGAATGAAATCGGCAAACCTATCAACATTCTGTGCCAGATCGCTAACGACTACTTACCCCAGCCGCAGGCCGCTCTGGTAACGGGCTTGACGCCGCAACACACGCTCAGAGATGGTATGACTGAGGCGGATTTTGCCGCCAAGATACAGCAGGCCATGATGGAACCTGGCACTTGTGTGGTGGGTTACAACAGTATTCGGTTCGACGATGAAGTATCGCGCTATCTGTTTTACCGGAATTTTTACGATCCTTACGCGCGGGAATGGCAAAACGGCAATAGCCGATGGGACATCATTGATTTGGTGCGCGCATGCTATGCGCTTCGCCCGGAAGGCATAGAATGGCCATTACGTGAAGATGGCTCGCCAAGTTTTAAACTGGAACTGCTCACCGCGGCCAACGGTATCGACCACGGACACGCGCACGACGCGTTATCCGATGTGCGGGCAACCATTGCGCTGGCCAGACTGATTAAAACAAAACAACCAAAATTATTTGAGTTTGCGCTGTCGTTACGTCAAAAAGCCAACGTACTCAAACAAATAAACCTACAACAACTCACGCCGTTGGTGCATGTTTCCTCTAAAATTCCAGCCAGTCAGGGGTGTTGCACCTGGATCCTGCCTGTTGCGCAGCACCCAACAAACCCAAATGCGATTATTACAGTGGATTTACACTCGGATCCCACGCCCATTCTCGAACTGGATACCGAATCCTTAAAGGCGCGCTTATATCGCAAACAGGAAGACATGCAAGACGGCGAACTTCGCCCTGGCATTAAACTTATCCACATTAATCGCTCGCCTTTTGTCACTACTGCCAAGGCGCTGACTGAAGACACGGCGGCGCGATTAGGATTAGACAGAGAACAGTGTTTGGCGCATTACCGGCAGCTTGTTGCACACACCAGTTGGATTCAAAAACTGGTTGAGTTGTACCACACAGAGCACGACGAACTGGAACAGGATCCGGATCATGCGCTATACAGCGGGGGCTTTTTAACCAATGAAGAAAAACACTGGTGTACCGCGGTGAGAGAATCCGCACCAGAGCAATTGGTAAGCCTGGCTGATAAAATTCACAACCCTACGCTGAAATCCCAGTTATTTCGCTATCGCGCCAGGAATTACCCAAACACCCTCACCTACGAAGAAAGTCAAAAGTGGCAACGTCACCGGCAGTTTAGGTTAACCGACCCGGCTTCCCCCGCCAGTATTACGCTGGAAGCGTATTTATTTGAACTGGAAAAACTGGCTGAGCAACACGCCGACAACGCGCAAAACAAAGCAATATTAAAAGCCCTGTATGCCTACGCACAAAACTTGTGATTTTGTTGGTATTAGTGCATCTTTAGTATAAGTGTCATACGCGAGAAGTATGTCCCTTTACCTGTTACAGGTTCAGCACAAAAGAACCTGAGGCAAGCAATGCCCAAAGTGCACTTAATAATAAAAAGCAGTGTTTTTTCCAGGCAACTAAACACGATAAAGGACGGGAATTGCAATGAAAGGTGTTCAGTTTTCGTTCGATGTAAATCGCAATCACGTTACGCTATCCATCGCACCCGATCAGCTCGAGCAGGAACTCAATGCTCAGGCCGTTTACGATGCCATGTGCGAACAGGGTTTCAACGAAGTTTATTTATCTCAGTCAGCAATTAAAGCTACGTGCGACAAAGCCAATCACTTTTATAAAACCAAAGACACCTCCAGTGTTATGGAACAAGTGGGTGAACGGCGGCATTGCGAACTGGAGTTTCGCATCAGCGAAGATAACATGTCAGGTTATGCCATTTTTACCGCTCCGCACGGAGGTCAGGTCCCTGAATTACAACAGGTACTGAGGCTTGCAAATAAAGCCAATATACGCCGGGGCCTGGGTAAAAAGCGTGTTACTGCCCTTATCAATCAGGTTAAAGAAGCCGAGCCGGGTAAACGTGTTGAAGGGCTCATAGCCAAAGGACTGCCGCCCCGGGATGGCCGTTCTTCCAGGCAGCGCCCTCTGGTACCCAACGCACTTGATCGGGTATTGCGTCCACAACAGTCAAACCAATCCAAAGTAGACATGCGCAACCTGGGAGAGATTGTGTGTGTAAAAGCGCACGCGGAAGTGTTGCGCAGGGAGCCCCCCACCAAGGGTCGCAGCGGATTTGATGTGCGCGGCAATAAGCTGGTATCAAAGGAAGGCGATTGGATCCCATTAAAAATTGGTAATGGCACGGCCATCAGTGATCACGACGAAAATCTGGTGATGTCGACCATAGCCGGTATGCCTAAATACCAGGATTTAATCATGCAGGTAGACGACACCTTTATTTGCCCTGGGGTAAATGTAGGTACCGGGCATGTTAATTACGAAGGCTCGGTGTTGGTGAACGGTGATGTTACAGAAAACATGCACGTTAAAGCCAAAGGTGATGTCACTGTTAATGGATTCGCTGAATCGGCAATGATTGAGGCTGGTGGCGACATCATTATTACCGAAGGTGCCATGGGCAAACAACAGGATGTAATGCGCGAGTACACCTGTCAGTTAAAAGCCGGCGGCAGTATCTATATTCAGCACGGCCAGGGCGTTGACATTCTTTGCGGAGGCAGTTTAAACGTAGGGCGCCAACTGGCGCACTGCCGGGTTAACTCAGGCGGAGGCGTTATAATCGGGCGACCAGAGCATCCTCAAGGCAACATCTTTGCCTGTGAAGTCAGCAGTCAGGGGCCGGTCATCGCGGGGACGGTTGGGGCAATATCAGGCAGTACGCTGCGAATCGACTTCAGCAACGGTTTCAATCAGTTACAGGCTCGTAAAGAATTTTTTGAGGAATTGCTTCAACAAATCCGCTCGAATACAGTGCGACACAAGGAAAAAATTGATCTCATTAATAACCGGGTGGTCCCCAAGTCGCTGCTTGCCAAAGTAACGGAAGCCAAAGAGATGTTGAGGCATGAAACGACCTTACTGTCGTGGATGGAAAGCAAATCAGTAGAACTGCTGGAAGCCAAATTACATTACCAACAAGCCGCACATTTAATCGCGACCAAAAAGATGTATTCAGGGGTAACCGTAAAGCTCAATAACCGTACCTGGCGTTCAGAGCGGGAATACGAACGAGCTAAGGTAAGCTACGACATGCATCAATGGAAATATGAGCCTATTACCTGATTGGTAACGTGTAGATGTTTGAACGTTTCAGGAAATTAATGCAAACACCTAACACGTTGTGATAGCCGGCGGTTGGTCAATTGTGGTTTTGCGGGGTGTTGTTGCACTGCAAAACCACATAGCACTATTCTGCCACTACTGTTTCAACCAGCTTGCCCAACAGTATTAACGATTCTTGCCACCCCAAGTAACACATTTCTGGCGGTATTACATCTGGAATACCCGCTTGCTCAATATACATCTCTGTACCACACAGGACTTTCTTTAAGATAATGGTAACGAGAATTTCTCCCGGCAGGTTTGGGTCTTCAAATTTGTCTGTGTATCGAATTAATTCATTGGGAACCAATTCAAGGTACTCCCCACCAAAGGAGTGCATATTGCCTGACGAAAAATTCGTAAATGACATTTTGAAAGTACCACCAACCACTGCATTGATATGATCAACGTTGCAGGTAAATCCATTGGGAGGAAGCCATTTTGATAATGCAGCACCATCAAGGAATGCCCGGTAAATCAATTCAGGCTCTGCACGAAAAACCCGATGAATGTTAATTGTGTTAGTGGCCATACAATTGCTCCTAATTTGATAATTCATTTGGCATGCAGACTCACCCACGCTAACAATCTCTGCATGATGCCCAGAATCAATACATTACAGCCAGCGGTAGAGTGTTACCTATTTATTTCGTTCGCGTAAATAAAGGTAGTGGTAACCTTTCGGCCAATTAAGGAGTTCGCGGATATCGCTTCGCCATTCAGGGACGACAGCAAGTATGATATGTTCTGTTAGGTAGCTATTTAAGCGCTAACAAAAAATGGTGAAAACGCGGTGTTTGTTCTATGAAAGGATTAGCTCACACAATCACGTTTCGGCTATCATTACCTTTCCGCCGTGTTGGCGACGCGCCAGATACAGTGCCTGACTGGCCCTTTCGTACCAGTCGGCGAAGGTTTCGCCTTCTTGTAACGCGGCCAAACCAATTGAGAATGGCAACTCGCGGATATCGGGTCTTTGGTGCGTCTCAACCGCTTCTTTTAGCCGCTCAGCCAGCACTTTAGAAGCAGATATTGGAGTTTGCGGACACAATACAATAATTTGTTCTGAGCTCCAGCGACCGGCAATGTCTACTTCGCGAACACAAGATAAACAAATCCTGGCTAACTCTTTTATGCCTTCTTCATTAATTAACGGCCTGCTGTTCATCTGTCTTACAGAATGACTGGTAAAATCGAATAAAATCAAACTGGCGGCAGTATGAAAACGGTTAAAGCGCGACACTTCGTCTTCGGCTCGATGCAGCATAAAATTGCGGTTGTACAGATTGGTTGCCGTATCGTGTGAAGACAAAAACTCCAGCATGCGGTTTTTTTCAAGCAGAACCGTTTGAAGATTCTCCATTTCATCCTGCTTGTGCCGCATTTCACGCGAACAACGACGCAGCAAATTTTTTCGCCAAATCAGCGTTGCCAGCACAATACCGCCACAAAACACTACCATGATTCCCAGGCGGAAGTCCTGTTGCCTTTGGCTCTTTACGTTATTCCAACGTTTATAAATAGCAACACTGGTGGCTTCGGGAATGCGTTCAATCGCAGAATTGAGAACGGGTACCAGCTCAGCATGCGCTCTGTTCACCCCCATTCGCAATAAATGCATGGGCTCGAGATATCCGGTAATTGCCATGTCTTGCAGGTTCATTCGGTTCAATTCCGAATTCACACTTAGCATTGCTCCTGCCATTACATCCACATTACCACGCACTAATTCCCTCACAGCCTCAGTTTCTGAATTCATTAACTGCAGCCTGATATCGGGGTAATAACGTGCTAAGTATTCAGCTAAATAACTGTTTTTGTCGACTGCGACCAACTGATGAGTTAAACCATCTACGCCGTGATACATCACATCATAACTATCACTGACCAGCACATTGGGGGTAGCAAAATACGGCGAGGTAAAACTCAGAAAAGTACGGTGAGCGTAAGACTGTGCAAGCATGGGCAACACCATGCACTTACCAGTTTGTACAAATTCCAGTGATTGCTGCCAGCTATCGGTTACAACCAACTCAAATTTGATGTCGGCGAGTTCACCTATTACTTCCAGGTATTCTGCAGAAATGCCAACATGCGCGCCATTGCGCAGCATTTCATACGGCACCCACGAAGGATTAATACAATAGGTAACGGTTGTTGGCGAAGCAGTTGCAGAAGACGTCATGCCGAAAAATAGGGCAGAAAACACCAGCCATCGCACTAAAATATCTTTAAACTTGAACATGGTAACAATGTATTCTTATTTCAGTTAAGTATGCGTTTTCACAGGAGTGAAATCAACTTAAACAGTACAGAAAAGCCAATGAAACAGGTAGTTAAGAGCTTATAGTTACTTTAAAACAGAACGTTTGGTCGCGACATGTTCAAATAACGAGGCGCTAATGCGCCTCGTTCCAACTTAGGTTTTAAAGCATTTCTACCGCTAACGCGACGCCTTCACCACCGCCGATACACAAAGACGCAACCCCTTTGGATTTACCTTGTTGTTTCAGCGCATGAAGTAGCGTTACCAGAATACGTGCACCTGACGCACCAATCGGGTGACCCAACGCACACGCACCGCCTTTCACATTCACTTTTGCAGCATCAAGACCTAACTTCTTGATTGCTAACATGGTTACCATTGCAAACGCTTCATTGATTTCGTATAAATCAACATCGTCTTTGGTCCAGCCTGCTTTATCGAGTACTTTTTCCATTGCCCCAACAGGCGCAACAGTAAAGTCTTCCGGCTTAATAGAGTTCGTTGCATGAGCCACTACTTTCGCCAGCGGTGTTAACCCCAGTGCCGCCGCTTTTGATTCACTCATTACCAAGAGTGCTGCTGCACCGTCTGAAATTGAACTTGAGTTGGCGGCGGTAACGGTACCATCGCGCTTAAATGCCGGGCGAAGCGTTGGAATTTTCTCAGGTTTTGCACCCAGCGGGCCTTCGTCGGTATCAACCACTACATCACCCTTGCGCGTGGCAACCGTGATCGGCGTGATCTCATCGCTAAACGTTCCTGAACTGATTGCCTCATTTGCTTTTGATAACGAACCGATGGCGAATTCGTCCATCATTTCGCGGGTCAATCCTTCTGCATCAGCGGTTGCCTGAGCAAAGCAGCCCATTGCCTGACCGTCATAGGCGTTTTCCAAACCGTCCAGCATCATGTGGTCCATAACCTGACCATGCCCCATGCGATAACCCGCGCGGGCTTTAGGCAGTAAATAAGGTGCATTACTCATGCTTTCCATACCACCCGCCACAATTACTTCGGCACTGCCAGACTGAATCATATCAGACGCCAGCATAACGGCTTTTAAACCTGAACCACATACCTTGTTAATCGTAACGACACCGGCTGCCAGTGGTAATTCAGCCTTTAAAGACGCCTGACGAGCTGGCGACTGTCCTAAACCTGCAGGCAATACACATCCCATAATCACTTCATCGATGACATTGACGTCAATACCACCACAAACAGACTTAATTGCTTCCGCACCCAGGTCTGTTGCGGGTAACGCCGACAAACCACCCATAAAACCACCCATGGGAGTACGTTTTGCAGCGACGATAACGACAGATTCTTTACTCATAGTTTCCTTGCCTCATTTAGGTTTTACACAAACAGTTAATACCAACCTGTAGAATAAGTGTTACGAGTGGCGCACTTATCCCGTCAGTAATTTACCAACAACGACAGATCACGTTCAGCTGCGGTCTGTTTATTGTTCCCGATTCCCGGTTACCGGTTACCGGTTCCCGGTAAGCCGGAACCGCATCATTGCTTTTATTTGCTTGCCGATTTTTTGCACGGCTATGTGCAGTTAACTCAACACCTGCACACGAACAAAAGCAATCATTACAGCAAAAATAAACAAGCCTTAGCTTACACCTGTATACAAAAATAAACACAAGACTTTGGTTTTATAGAAAGCCTCGCACTTCACGCCATTGACGTTAATGAATTGTTACTTTACCTTTACGTTAACTCAACCTAACGTTAACGTAAACTGCAGTCTGTTTACAATACAACACTACCGGGTAACTACAGGTGAGACTTTAGGAAATCGGCTAATGACCAATCAAGAAAATGAATCAACCTACACCATCGGAGAACTTGCCAGGGAATTCGATATTACCCCTCGTTCAATACGTTTTTATGAAGAACAGTCATTGCTGAGCCCCAAACGTACCGGACAGAACCGTATCTACTGTAACAAAGACCGCGTCAGGTTAAAGCTAATTATGCGTGGTAAGAGGTTGGGCTTCTCATTAGCCGAAATAAAAAATCTGTTCGAGTTGTACGACAGCAACCCGAATTCCAGTGCGCAGTTGAAAACCATGCTGCAACTGACCGAACAAAAACGAGCCGTACTTCGACAGCAATTACACGACATTCAAATGCTCATGACAGAGTTGGATGACGTTGAAACACGTTGCCGCGAAGAATTAGCCGATTTACTAAGAGGTGAATAAAATGACAGCCCACTACCCTACCCTTAATTTCGCGTTAGGCGAAGACATTGACATGTTGCGCGACCACGTTTTTCAATTTGCGCAAAACGAAATTGCTCCGCTTGCAGCTAAAGCCGATGAAGACAATGCCTTTCCCAATGCCCTCTGGCCCAAATTAGGTGAAATGGGATTACTCGGCGTTACCGTAAGTGAGCAATACGGCGGCGCAGATATGGGCTATCTGGCCCACACCGTTGCTATGGAAGAAATCAGCCGGGCATCAGGCGGTATCGGCTTGAGCTACGGCGCGCACTCTAACCTTTGCGTCAATCAGATTTACAAAAACGGGAACGATGCACAGCGCGAAAAATACCTGCCAAAACTGGTAAGCGGTGAACACATTGGTGCATTGGCCATGAGCGAACCAAATGCCGGTTCAGACGTAGTAAGCATGAAGCTGGCAGCTAAAAAGGTGGGCGATAAATATATCCTCAACGGTAACAAAATGTGGATCACAAATGGTCCTGATGCCCATACCTTTGTGATCTACGCTAAAACCGATGTCAACGCAGGCCCCAAAGGCATTACTGCGTTTATAGTTGAACGCGACTTCCCGGGCTTTAGCCGCGCACAAAAACTCGACAAACTGGGCATGCGCTCATCGAATACCTGTGAACTGGTGTTTAAAGACTGCGAAGTACCCGAAGAAAACGTACTGGGCGAAGTGGGTGGCGGTGTGCGCGTACTCATGAGCGGTCTCGATTACGAGCGTCTGGTCCTGTCGGGTGGCCCACTGGGTATCATGCAATCGTGCATGGACATCGTTGTACCTTACATCCACGACCGCCAGCAATTTGGCCAGTCAATTGGTGAATTCCAGTTGGTGCAAGGCAAAGTAGCCGACATGTACACGCAAATGAATGCAGCAAGAGCGTATGTTTACGCTGTTGCAAAAGCCTGCGATCGCGGCGAAACCACCCGTAAAGATGCAGCAGGCGCTATTCTTTATTCTGCCGAGCTGGCAACGAAAATGGCGCTGGACGCTATCCAGCTGCTGGGCGGCAACGGCTACATCAACGAATACCCTACCGGTCGCTTACTGCGCGATGCCAAGCTGTATGAAATTGGCGCGGGAACGTCGGAAATTCGCCGTATGTTGATTGGCCGCGAATTGTTTAAAGAAACCGCATAATCATTCAGGCAGTTAACGACAGAAAAAAGAGGAGGCGCTATGCCTGTACTCAATACCAATATAAACAACCAGTCTGAAGCCTATAAAAATAACTACCAGGCCATGCAGAATGTGGTGGCAGATTTGCAAAAGACTATTGCGCAAATCATGCAGGGGGGTGGCGAGAAATACGTTGCCCGCCATAAGGAAAAAGGCAAATTATTACCCCGCGAACGCATTGATGCGTTGCTGGATGCAGGATCACCATTCCTCGAAATTGGCCAGTTAGCCGCCTGGAATGTGTACGAAGATTATGTACCCTGCGCGGGTGTCATTGCGGGTGTAGGCATAGTGAGTGGCGTGGAGTGTATGATCGTTGCCAACGATGCCACGGTTAAAGGCGGCAGCTATTACCCGTTAACCGTGAAAAAGCACTTACGGGCCCAGGCGATTGCAGAACAATGTCACCTGCCATGTATCTACCTGGTAGACAGCGGCGGCGCCAACCTGCCCCGTCAGGATGAAGTATTCCCGGATCGCGAACACTTTGGCCGTATTTTCTTTAATCAGGCCAGAATGTCATCGCAAAACATTCCGCAAATTGCCGTGGTAATGGGTTCGTGTACCGCTGGTGGTGCTTATGTTCCGGCCATGGCCGACGAAAGTGTGATTGTAAAGCAGCAAGGCACTATCTTTTTGGCTGGCCCGCCACTGGTAAAAGCCGCAACAGGTGAAGAAGTAACGGCCGAAGAATTAGGCGGTGGTGACGTACACACCCGCATTTCCGGTGTTGCCGATCACCTGGCTAATAACGACCACCACGCGCTGGAAATTGCCCGTGATGCCGTTGCGCGTTTAAATCGCAAAAAGCCCGTCACGGTAACCCAAGAGCCCATCAAGGCACCGCGCTACCCGGCGCATGAACTGTACGGTATTGTGCCGCAGGACCTGCGTCAGCCGTTTGATGTGCGCGAAGTGATTGCCCGTATTGTAGACGACTCCGACTTTGATGAATTCAAAGCGCGTTACGGTACTACACTGGTGTGCGGCTTTGCCCGCTTACACGGTATGCCCGTTGGTATTGTGGCAAACAACGGTATTTTGTTCAGCGAGTCAGCGCAAAAAGGCGCACATTTCATTGAACTGTGTTGTCAGCGCAAAATCCCGCTGATATTCCTGCAAAACATCACCGGCTTTATGGTGGGTAAACAATACGAAGCCGATGGCATTGCCAAACACGGCGCCAAAATGGTGAACGCCGTGGCTTGCGCCAACGTACCCAAACTCACCGTATTAATTGGCGGTAGCTTTGGTGCCGGTAACTACGGCATGTGTGGTCGAGCTTACGATCCGCGCTTTATGTTTATGTGGCCCAACGCCCGCATTTCCGTAATGGGTGGCGAACAGGCGGCAGGCGTACTGGCACAGGTGAAAAAGGAGCAAAAACTGCGTGCTGGGGAAACCTGGACCCCCGAGGAAGAACGCGCGGTTAAGCAACCGGTCATTGATAACTACGAGCAGCAAGGTCATCCCTATTACGCTTCTGCGCGTTTATGGGACGACGGCGTAATTGATCCGGCGCAAACCCGCAATGTACTGGCTTTAGCGCTGAGCGCCAGTTTAAACAAACCCATTGAAGACACCCAGTTTGGCGTGTTCAGAATGTAAGGAACCACCATGACCCAAGATATTCTTTACAACGTTGATGACAGGGGCGTAGCCAGCATCACACTGAACCGCCCGGAAAAACACAACGCTTTTGACGACGTCATGATAGCCGAGCTTACCCGTTGTTTTGAGCAGGCAGGCAGCGATCCTGCTGTGCGTGCAGTGGTACTGGCCAGCAATGGCAAAAACTTCTGCGCCGGTGCTGACGCGGGCTGGATGCAACGCATGGCTGCCTACAGTGAAGTACAAAACCGCACTGATGCCCTGCAATTAGCGGCGATGCTACAAACCTTATATCGCCTGCCCAAACCCACTATTGCCCGTGTGCAAGGTGCAGCATTTGGTGGCGCGGTAGGTTTAATTGCTTGCTGCGATATTGCGATAGCCTGCAAGCTCAGTAAGTTTTGTTTAAGTGAAGTAAAACTCGGTTTGATCCCGGCCACCATCAGCCCTTACGTAATTGAAGCGATGGGTAAACGCGTAGCAAAGCGCTATTTCCAAACTGCTGAAGTGTTTTCGGCATACCGGGCACGTCGCCTGGGTCTGGTGAGTGAAGCGGTAAGCGAAGAACAATTAGACGACGAAGTAAACACGCTTTTGTCGGCCCTGTTGCGCAACGGTCCGAATGCGGTAGCTCAAGCCAAAGCGCTGGTCGATAAGGTTGCGGGCGCCCCCATAGACGGGACGATGATGCAGACAACCAGTGATTGGATTGCGCGTATTCGTGTGTCTGAGGAAGGTCAGGAAGGCTTAAATGCTTTCCTGGAGAAACGTGTACCTGCCTGGGTAAAGGAGTCTGAATAATGATCCATAAATTATTGATTGCCAACCGAGGGGAGATTGCGTGTCGCGTAATGCGCACAGCCAAGGCCATGCACATCCCCACCGTGGCGGTATATTCTGATGCTGACAGTCAAGCCATGCATACCCATATGGCAGATGAAGCGGTAGCTATTGGCCCGGCACCCGCCGCGCAAAGCTATCTGGTGCAAGATAAAATCATTGCTGCCGCTAAAGCCACTGGTGCCAATGCAATTCACCCCGGTTATGGCTTTCTGTCTGAAAATGCCGGTTTCGCCCGCCGTTGCGAGGCCGAAGGCATTATTTTTGTTGGGCCCCCCGCCAGCGCCATTGACGCAATGGGCTCAAAGTCCAAAGCCAAGCAGATTATGGAGCAAGCAGGCGTGCCATTGGTACCTGGCTATCATGGTGATGATCAGGATGAGCAAACCCTGTTAAACGCCGCTCGCGAGATTGGCTTTCCTGTTATGTTAAAAGCAGCGGCCGGTGGTGGGGGCAAAGGCATGCGTCAGGTTATGCAGGAAGCGGATTTTGACGCCGCACTGGCAGCCGCCAAACGCGAAGCCAAAGCCAGCTTTGGCGATGATACCATGCTGGTCGAAAAATTCCTTACCCAGCCACGCCATGTGGAAATCCAGGTATTTTGCGACAGCCACGGCAATGGCGTGTACTTGTTTGAACGCGACTGTTCGGTACAGCGACGTCATCAAAAAATTATTGAGGAAGCCCCTGCTCCGGGTTTGTCTGAATATGTGCGCAAACACATGGGTGAAAGTGCTCTGGATGCCGCTAAAGCTATCGGTTATGTAGGCGCAGGTACGGTAGAGTTTCTGCTCGATGGCGATGCCTTTTACTTTATGGAAATGAATACGCGTTTACAGGTTGAACACCCGGTAACGGAATACATAACCGGTGAAGATTTGGTTGCCTGGCAACTCAGCGTAGCCCAGGGCAATCCATTACCTAAATCCCAGGAACAATTATCCTGTAACGGGCACGCCTTTGAAGTGCGGGTATACGCAGAAGATCCCGATAACGGCTTCTTGCCCTCAACCGGTACGCTAAGTCATTTACATTTTCCGCAGGTCTCGGAATCGGTTCGTATTGATACAGGTTTTCAGCAAGGCGATACGGTATCAGTGCATTACGATCCCATGATTGCCAAGGTGATCACCTGGGGTAGAAATCGCGAAGAAGCCCGCCTGCGTATGCTGGCATGTCTGAAAGACACTCATGTTGTAGGCGTTACCACTAACATCGGCTACGTGAACCGGGTAATGCAACATCATGCATTTGCCGACGCCCACTTGACGACGCATTTTATCCCGCACCACGAAGCCGAATTAATTGCACCCGTAATGGCCGATTCGTTGCTGCCCGTAATGGCTTTACAACTGCTGTTAAATCAGCAACCTGCGGACACCAGTGAATTAACCAACTGGCGCATGAATCATTGCTTTAAGCAGCAATTGCAGCTTGAGTGTAACGGACGCAGTGTTGTGTTAGCCGTCACCTCGCACGCGCAGCACTACACTATTGAGCATAGCGAACAGCAATGGCAAGTCAGCGGTAGCTGGCAACACGGCACACTACACTGTGAAATTAATGGCCACCGAAGTAAACACAACATGGCCTGTGTAAATAAATCAGCTAACCAGTGGGCGTTGTTCTGGCAAGCGGAAACACTCCTCTTCGCGCAGGCATCAATTGATATTGGTGTACACGACGACAGCCACGACAGCGGGTGCGTTGCCCCAATGAACGGGACCATTGTTAAACTGCTGGTAGAGGCCAACTCGCCGGTTAAAAAAGGCACGCCGTTACTGGTAATGGAAGCTATGAAGATGGAACACAATGTTACTGCGCCGTCTAACGGTATGGTGAGCGAGTTTTACTATAATGCCGGCGACCTGGTGGATGGCGGTGCATCACTACTGGAGTTTGTAGCCGATGACGCGTAACTACCCTTCCAAAGTCAGTATTGTTGAAGTAGGCCCAAGGGACGGTTTACAAAACGAAGCACAAACTATCCCATTGCAGGCCAAAACCGACTTTATTCATGCGCTGGCCAGAGCCGGGTTGAATCGCATTGAGGCTGGCAGTTTTGTGTCGCCCAAATGGGTGCCGCAAATGGCTGACTCTGCTCAGGTGTTTGCTGCAATAAATCGCACGCCGGGTGTCACTTTCAGCGCCTTAACCCCCAACGATAAAGGCATGCAGGCTGCCATTAACGCCGGTGTTGATGAGGTGGCAATTTTTGCAGCGGCGTCTGAGGCATTTTCTCAGCGCAATATTAATTGCAGCATAGCCGATAGCCTGAAACGCTTTGAAACCGTTATGCAAATGGCAAACGATCAAGGATTGCGCGTGCGTGGCTATTTGTCTTGCGTGATGGGCTGCCCTTACGAGGGAGATATCGCTCCGGATAAAGTGGCTGATGTATGCAAAACCCTGCTCGACATGGGCTGCTACGAAGTATCATTAGGCGACACTATTGGCGTGGGCACACCGGGGCACACTCACCGTTTGCTGGATACCCTGTTAAGGGATATCGAAGCAACAAAGCTCGCGGCTCACTTCCACGACACTTATGGTCAGGCTCTGGCTAACCTGGTAGTGGCGCTGCAATACGGTATTTCCACTATCGACAGTGCTGCTGGCGGTCTTGGAGGTTGCCCTTACGCCGCTGGGGCCAGTGGCAATGTTGCCACAGAAGATGTGGTGTACATGTTAAACGGAATGGGAATTGAAACCGGCGTAAATCTGAATGCGGTGCTCGCCGCTTCAAATGCCATGTTTGGTCATTTGGAGCGCAAACCTACCTCGCGAACCTATACCGCGATGTTGGCAAAGTGTAACCGAAGCTTTTAACCCCAGCTCACCTGCCGCCCGCGCTATTCGACTTTTCGATGGTGCGGGAGATTTAGCCTTTTGGCTAACTTTTCAAACCAAAGTGTAAATCTTCTGCAAAGGCGCAGCTTTGCGGGAATTTTTCAACTCAAAATGTGACCAATCATCAGAATAGATTTGTTTAGTGCACTCGTGCCTGATCAAATCAAAATATCGATTGGTTTGCGGAGATAACTATGTCAGTTGCAATAACTTCTTCATATAGTTTGGGGAAAAATCTGGTTCGAATAATGCCATTATGTCTAGTGTTGATGTTAACGGCATGTGGCAGTAGTGAAACAAACACCACAGTAACGGATTCCAACTCATCCAGCAGTAGTAGTGATCAATCGGGTTCAGACAGTTCATCGGGTACTAGTAGCGATAGCACAGATGACGATACAACCGGCGACAGTGGCGATGATAGCAGTGCTGATGACACATCAGACGATTCATCGGATGAGGATACTACAGGAGCGGCTTGTAGTGAAAGCGGTGAAATGGCCGAGTTAGTGTGCAAAGCTGAGGCCTTTATCGCGACACTAAGTACTACTCAGCAAAACAATTTGATTTACGATTTCAACGACAGCACAGCAAAAACAACCTGGTCTAACTTACCCTCAGTGTCGCGCAACGGCCTTCGTATAGGTAGCCTAAGTGACACGCAGTTAGATGCCGCATTGGCCGTAATGATGGTTGCCTTAACCGAGCAGGGCTTTGATGATTTGGAAGGCCTGTTAGCTGCCGATGATTACCTGGTGGACATTGGTGGTGGCAGCGCCTATGGCTCGGCGAATTACTATATTGCCTTTATTGGAGAGCCATCCGTAACAGATGACTGGATGCTGCAATTCGGCGGACACCATATGGCGTTTAATATCACCTACATTGGTGGAACGGGCTACCCGGTGCCAATGCACGAAGGTGTAGAGCCGAAAGCCAGCTTCGAAATTAATTCATCAACTTACGCCCCGCTGAAGGATGAGGGGGATGCGCTTGTGGCCATGTTTGAAGGCTTAACCGACAGCGAGTTCAACACGGCCTATTTAACAGGCGAATGGTACTCAGATGTGTTAGTTGGCCCAGATAACGGCAATGGCACCTACCCGTCAGATTATCCGACAGGCAGCGACCGAAAAGGGGTACTGGTCTCAGATTTGACAGCAGAACAGCAAGCACTGGTAACCGCTGCCATTAGTACCTGGGTAAATGATTATCCTGCCAATGTGGCCGATCATTTACTGGCCGATTACACCAGTGAGGAAGCCTTCGCCGATACCTACATTGCGTTTGCAGGATCCTCATCGAGCACTATTAACGTGGATTCCAATGGCACATACATGCGCATTGATGGCCCGCGAATTTGGCTAGAACTGGTATGTCAAAACGGTGTAATTGTTAGAAATCAAACACATTACCATACGATTTTCCGCGATAAGTTATACGATTACGGCAGTAGTTTATAATGTTAACCTTACGGGCATTTCTGCTGTTTCTGAGCGTGACGTGGGCCTTATCAGCTCACGCTCACCCTGCCAGTCAAAGTCAGATTGAAATTAGTCGTGACTATCAGCAGGTAACGTTTTTACTCTCGTTACCGCTCGACCAGCTTGCCGTAGCCTTGCCATCGGCGAGCCGGTGGCAATTTGCTAAAGAACCAAATATTGCGGTATTAAACCGTTATCTGAATCAACACATGTCACTGCTTCAGTCTGATCATCCGTTGGAGATTCGCTTCGGACAGAGTTGGTTAAGCGAGGAAAACAGCGAGTTCGTTGTAAAAGTACCCGCTACTGCCTTTTTTAAGGCATCACAAGAGCAAACATTGCAACTCACCTATGATGTTATCCAGCACAAAGTAATCAATCATCAAACTGTGGTAACAATGGCAAATGATATCTATCAGGGTACGCTGGTCGATGGCCCTGCTCTGCTTGGCGTATTGCGGTACAAACATAACCACGTTGCAATCGCCGCTGTAACGCCTGAACTTCCGGTAATGATGAGTCTGTTTACGCATGGCATGGCCCACATCGTAACCGGTAGCGATCATCTGGCATTTTTACTGTGTTTATTGTTAGTGAATGGATTAACCATTCGACACCGCAAGTGGCATCAACACCGTGCTAGCGTTACCGATAGCATTAAACTCGTCAGTGCTTTTACTTTGGGTCACACCATCACACTGCTCGCCAATCTGTTATTGCCCGTACCAGTGATCAGCAATTGGATAGAAGTTGCGGTGGCCGTTACCGTATTGGTCAGCGCCATACACGTTATGGTACCGGTTTTTACCAGACAACCTTATTGGATTGCGGCGGGTTTTGGACTCATCCACGGTATGGCATTTTCATCGGCAATAAATGTTACCGGGCTTAGCGCCTCTACAACCGCACTCGCAGCCATGAGTTTTAATTTGGGTATTGAATGCGTTCAGATAGGGTTAGTCTGCTTACTGGTGCCTTGTATTAACCTATGGCGACAAACCCGAATGTACACCACATTGCGAATGACTTTAGCCTCGTTAGTGGTGGCCCTGTCGGTGGTCTGGGTAATTCAGCGCATGTCGCCCTTTATGGCAAATGTTGACACCTCCCTCACCGCCACTGTGTTAACACAATTACTGGGGATTGGATTACTTGGCACTGCGCTGTTGTATGCTTGCCATCCGAAACGCAAACATCAATGCGTGTCGCACACATACCATTGATCATCAGGATTTCTCTGCTGGCAGAATAAGGGTTAGCAACATGCCAATCAACAGAGCGACAGCCATTATTGCGATAATGTCTATTTGAGTAGTGGCCGCCAGTAAGGCATACCCCGCACCAAACGCCAGCATAATTATCCCAATGGCGGTGTTGCTGAATGCCACCAGCTCAGTGCGTTGCTGCCCTTCCTTAACATCCAGACTATAAGTCTTGCGCCCGGCTCTTACACCAGTATGTGCCAATGCCAGCACAAAAAAACACACTCCCGCAGCATACACACTGCTACCGGGTAACCAGTAATGTAATCCGCAGGCAATGAGCGCCAGCCACCCCGATAACTGCAAGGTTAAACGCGCGCTTATATCGGCTATTTTTCCCCACATAAACGATGAAAGCATCGTTGCCAATGCCTGCGCAGCCAAAAAATAAGGTAATAATTGCATGGCATCCTGCTCACTTTGCACCATAAAGTAAGGTGCCAATAGTGCGCTATGCACGAAAAATCCCCGAACCGCAATAAAGCGCCATACGGTGCTATCTACTTTCCATTTGATACCATCACCTTGCCTGGAAGGCGATTCAACCTCTGTGCGATTACTGATAAGTGCCAGCAATCCCAACAAGTATGAAAGCGACGCAAATGCAATAATAGCCACAGCCAGCGACTTGTCGAGTTGATTGCTCCACCAGGTAAACGGTACAGCAATACAGAGTGTGAGGACGCCCGACAATGTAGAGGCCATCCCCAATACTTTGCCACGCTGACCTTTGCTAACGATATCAGCCTGAATATCCTTCATGGTTAACGAGCAAACCGACCGGCCCAGACTGAGTAATATTAATCCCAAGAGAATGCCGTAACCTGCCTGAACGCCATCAAATGTTGAAGCAGCCAGCGCAATGCCTGTCACTGCGAGAAACTGCAATACCATCCCAATTCGCCACACCTTGTGTCTGGCTGGCATGTTGCGCAACCATACGCCCAGTAAAGCTTGCGGCAATAACGCGCCTGACTCACGAATAGGAACCAGCCAGCTTACCATCCACACCGGCGCGCCCACCGCCAGCATCAGCGCCGGTAGCGTTGTTTTTGCCGATATCAACAGGTCGGCTAGTTTGCTCGCACAAAGGGATATAATGAGTTGGCAATGGCGTTTATTCATCGGTTACTTCCATGATCGCACTGATGACGTGCCAAAAAATACATAAGGGGATAACGGTTATTTGGTTTTACGCCTACAAAGAAAGAAAGGATCGCACTGCGCTCATATTAATGACTTACCAGGCTATTTTCGGCTAGTACTTTGATATTCTCCAGGCCCACTTCCATGTCCCGGCCTAATTTGTCATCAAACGTAAGTAGTTTATAGCGATCGATGATATTTAAACCCACATCTCCCTGGCTGGACCAGGTAACACGGATACCATTATTTGACGCGTCAAGACGGATTTCACCAGTGGCTTCAATACCTTGGGTAACATTGTGCAAGGAATATGTGAGCATGCGGTTAAATTGCAGGGAGTCAATTTGAATTGAGCCAATTCCCAATACATCGCTTTGCCATTGAACACGCATGCCTATTGCCCGGTCGGGCCCATCGTAAGAATAAATTGCAACCGGATCGAGCCGCCCCCAGCTACTCCATTGTTGCCATTTTTTAAGGTCGACAACCATGGGGTAAATGACACTGGCTGGCGCCTCAATTTCAATTGAGCGCTCAACCCTGTATTCACTGGGCAAAACCACCCCAACTAATCCAACAAAGATCAGTATGATGATTAGATTTAATGCTGCTTTGCTCCCCGGCATAGCATCCCCTGTTAGTGTTGACCCAGGAGAATTATAACATCAATTTAACAAATTGAGAGATTTACGGCATTTTTTGATTGTAACAGGCAAAAAATATAGTCAATTACCTTTTGGGCATTGGCATCTGAGAGCCATTTACATTCAAAACCCGACGTTTCCTGCCAGATTTGGCCGGCATTTGGCGTGCGCGTTGACGCCATACATTTACCATTAACAATATTGATTGCGTCATCATGGATGCCCAGCACGCAAGTTGCCAGAACATCCCACATAAAATAAGTAAATTCGTAGGCAGGAATGGCCGTCACCGTTGCGGCCCAGCATTGCCCGGCCAATTCAGCCAATGGCGTGCCCAGCGCAGACAGCTTCTCCAGGAAATCCCAACTTACTGGTAACCGGTTCGTTGCATCTAAAGGCACCAACACCAGCGGTAATTCCGCAGCCAATAAATCATAGGTTGCCTGAGGGTGCCAATACGCATTCCATTCGGCAGTACCGTTGTGATCGTGCATCGCCACATTGCCACGCACATCGATAGCGCCGCCCATCCACACTACTTTTGCAATGTTACGCTTTAATTCAGCAGAACAATTAACTGCGGCTGCCAAATTAGAAGCCGGGCCGGTCATTAATACCGTAACCGACACGTTACTGGCCGAGATAATCTGAGACATCAATTGATGCGCAGGTTCAGTAACACGCTGCGCATAATTGGCTTGACTGCGAAGAAACGCTGGCAACGCTCTGCAAAACCGGGGTTGCGCGCGCCAGTCTGCGGGAAAGGGATTGGGGCCAATAATATTCCCTACAGCCACTTTCACGTTGGTTGCATTAAACATATGCAATATTTTTAAGGTAGATTCCAGTGCGTCATCCGGGTAGCAATCGGCTGGTGTAATACACACAGCTTTGAGTTCAATGTGCGGCATACACAGCAGTAAAATCAACGAAAGTAAATCGTCGATCCCACCGTCGTGGTCGAAAATTACGGGTTGTTTAGACATGTGAAGTATTCATTCTGAAAACGATAAAAAACAGTAGAAAAGCGAGTTTGATGTATACCAATTCGCGCAGAAATTGGGTATTACATTACAATAATTCCAACAGAATTCCAGCTTATTTAAATCTTTATAAATACTGGCTTGAGCAATATTTATACTCAGCGTAAGATAGTGAAAATTAATATAATTTATAGTGCAGTGATTCAGTGCTGAACACTGTCAACTTCAGGTACTTGCCCGACCACTTGGGTATCTGCCGACTGTGCGTGTCAGAAGGAGAATAGAATGGCCGACAACAGCTCTCGTTATATCAGTAACCTAACCCGAGATACTTATGCTCTCATCCTCGCAGGAGGACGAGGTTCACGATTACATGAGCTGACCACCTGGCGTGCCAAACCCGCCCTGTATTTTGGTGGTAAATTCCGCATTATCGACTTCCCGTTATCCAACTGTATTAACTCTGGCATCCGCCGAATTGGCGTGATCACGCAATACAAATCACACTCATTGATCCGCCACCTGGTGCGTGGTTGGGGCCACTTTAAAAAGGAGCTGGGTGAGTCGGTAGAAATTTTGCCAGCATCGCAGCGCTTTTCCGAAAACTGGTATGAAGGGACTGCCGATGCAGTATTCCAGAACATCGATATTATTCGTGAAGAATTACCCAAGTACGTTATGATTTTGTCTGGCGACCACATCTATCGTATGGACTACGGTGATCTGCTGGCAAGGCACGTAGAAACCGGTGCCAAGATGACGGTGTGCTGTATGAAAGTTCCCGTTGAAGAAGCCGCCGGTGCGTTTGGTGTTATGTCGGTGGATGAAGAACTGCGTATCACAGGTTTCGCTGAAAAACCGGCCTCCCCCGATCCGCTGCCAGGCGAACCCGATATGTGTCTGGCGTCGATGGGTAATTACGTATTTGATACTGAATTCCTGTTTGAACAACTGCGCCGTGACGCAGAAACATCTGGTTCTGAGCGGGATTTCGGTAAAGACATTATTCCCAGTATTATTGAGGATCAGGATGTATTTGCCTATCCCTTCCAAAGCAACGACAACGAGCACGTTTACTGGCGCGATGTAGGTAC
>NZ_JBLBUE010000046.1:0-23501 GCF_047290655.1 Alteromonas sp. AMM-1
ACAAACTCGCTTCGTAACCCAGAAAGCCTTTGCTCAGGGGTTGAAGCCGATTGTAGTAATTAACAAGATCGACAAGCCAGGCGCGCGTCCTGACTGGGTTATTGATCAGGTATTCGACCTGTTCGATAACCTGGGTGCAACCGATGACCAGCTGGATTTCCAGGTGGTGTACGCGTCTGCACTAAACGGTTGGGCGTCATTGAGTTCTGATAAAAAAGAAGAAGACATGACGGCGCTGTTCCAAACCATCATCGATCAGGTTTCTCCGCCGAATGCCGATATCGACGGCGCGTTCCAGATGCAGATTTCTCAGCTGGATTACAACTCTTACGTAGGTGTTATCGGTGTTGGTCGTATTACTCGCGGCAGTGTTAAGCCTAACCAACAAGTAACGGTTGTTACCGCTGACGGTAAAAAGCGCAATGGAAAAGTTGGCCTGGTATACGGTTACCTTGGACTGGCGCGTCACGAAGTGGAAATGGCTACTGCTGGCGACATTATCGCTATCACAGGTCTGGGCGAACTGAAAATTTCTGACACCATCTGTGATGTAAACACCGTTGAAGCATTGCCGCCATTAAGCGTAGATGAGCCAACAGTTACTATGACTTTCCAGGTCAACACGTCTCCATTTGCTGGTAAAGAAGGTAAATACGTAACATCGCGTAATATCCTTGAGCGTTTGCAAGACGAACTGATCCACAACGTAGCACTGCGGGTTGAAGAAACGGCGGACCCGGATAAATTCCGTGTTTCTGGTCGTGGTGAATTGCACCTAGGTATCCTGATCGAGAACATGCGTCGCGAAGGTTATGAAATCGCAGTATCGCGTCCGGAAGTAATCCTGAAGGAAGTAGATGGCGAACTGCAGGAGCCGTTTGAAACGCTGACGATCGACGTTGAAGAAGGTGACCAGGGTTCCGTTATGGAACAGCTTGGCTTGCGTAAAGCTGAAATGCGCGACATGAACCCAGATGGTAAGGGTCGTGTACGTTTGGATTTCATTATTCCAAGCCGCGGTTTGATTGGCTTCCAGACTGATTTCATGACCATGACCTCTGGTTCAGGTTTGTTGTACCACACATTTGACCATTACGGCCCGCACAAAGGCGGCGTGATTGGCAAGCGTAAGAACGGTGTACTGATTGCTAACGCTCCGGGTAAAGCACTGACTAACGCCCTGTTCAACCTGCAGGAGCGTGGTCGCTTGTTCATCGGTCACGGTGTTGAAGTGTACGAAGGTATGATCATTGGTATTCACAGCCGTGATAACGACCTAACGGTTAACGCCCTGAAAGGTAAGCAGTTAACTAACGTTCGTGCATCGGGCACCGATGAAGCGCAGACACTGGTTCCGCCAATCAAGATGTCACTGGAGCAAGCGCTTGAGTTTATCGATGATGACGAACTGGTAGAAGTTACCCCTGTGAGCATTCGTATTCGTAAGAAACTGCTTACCGAAAACGATCGTAAACGCGCATCACGTTCTAAATAAATCACTACGGTAATACATCTCAGTTTTTGGGATGTTTACCGCTAAATATTCGATTTAGTTATATATACAAAGGCCGGTTGCTATCGCATCCGGCCTTTTTCTATTACTATTATGTACATAGTAACTTGTGCGGGCTGGTCGAATCTTCTTCTTTGACTTTTGTCTTACGACCCGCCATTGGCCCAATGCACACAGATATGAAACGGTTTACGCCTTAGTGATCACGTCATTTCAGTGTGTATATTTCTAAACTATCTGGTTTGGTTTTTCGATACTATGTCTACTTATACCATTGCCGTAATAGATGATGATGAGGTGTCTTTGGAACTCATTGCGCACGTCATTGAATCGGAGCTGGATGCACAGGTTATCAGTTTTACGCGAAGTGCATTTGCAAAAGAGTTTTTAATGCATCAAACCAACACTTCGCTGGACATCATTGTGAGCGATATGGTGATGCCGGAATACGATGGCCTTGCGTTATTGCGGGCCTGCCGCGAAAAAGGCCTGAGTGTGCCGTTTATTTTCATGACCGCTTTCGCATCGCGTCAAACCGAGGTACTGGCAAAACAACTGGGTGCCGTTGCGTACCTGGTTAAGCCAATCCGACGCGATAAATTAGTGAGTTTGCTAAAACAACAATTGACGAAATAGTCATACAACCCATGTAAAAGGTAGTTGCAGTGAGTACGTTTGATCACACACCAGACCGCACCAACCAGTGGTCGTTTAAATGGCAGAAATACGCAGGAAAAGACATTCTGCCTTGCTGGGTAGCGGACACAGAATTTCGTTGTGCGCCAGCCATTCTGGATGCATTACATGCGTTAACTGAGCACGGTGTAATGGGGTATACCCTTCCGGCGCAACACAAGCCGGCAAACGATGCTATTGTGCGTTGGCTGCGCGATAAGCACAATTGGGCGATCGAATCTGACTGGATTGTATGGACACCTGGTGTAGTACCCGCGTTCAATGTTGCCATTAAAGCTTACTGTGAAGAAGGTGATAAAGTACTGGTCCAAACGCCCAATTACCCGCCATTGCTGGCTGCTCCGGCACTGAATAAAACCCAGCGGGTAGATATTCCTACTGTGTTGCAAAATGGCCGCTGGACGCTGGATTTGGATGCCTTAGCAAGAGAAGCTGCCGATCCGCGTTGCAAACTTATGATCTTGTGTAATCCAATGAACCCGGTGGGCTCGGTAATGACACAGGACGAAGTGGATGCTATTGCCGCCATTTGTGAACAACACAATGTGACATTGTGCTCAGATGAGATCCATTGCGACCTGATTTTAAGTGAGCAAGTCTCTCATATCCCAGCTGGTCGGGTGGCCGCATTACAGGATCGCAGTATTACCCTGATGGCTGCCAGTAAAACATTCAACGTAGCCGGTTTAGGAACATCCTTTGCGATCATTCCAGACGCGTCGTTACGCCGTAAGTTTAGTCAGTCAGCAGCCGGTATTGTGCCGTGGGCAAATATTATGGGGCTGGAAGCTACCCGGGCCGCTTTTACCGAAGGGGATGAATGGCTGGCTGAACAGATTGCGTATTTGCGCGCCAACCGCGATTATCTGGTGTCGCGTATTAACGAGATAGACGGCCTTTCTGTAGTGTGTGCCGACGCAACCTTCCTGGCCTGGATCGACGGCAGTGGTTTGGGCGTTGAAGACGTGCAGCAATGGTGTGAATCCAAAGGTATTGGCCCATCGCCGGGTAAAGACTTTGGTGCGCCCAACTTCTTCCGTATCAACTTTGGCTGTAGCCGGGCGATGTTAACCGAGATCCTGGATCGCTTAAGCAAATAGCTTCTGGTAAGTCAGTCCAACAATCAGTATAACAACCCCACCGCCTAATACATTGGCCGCTAAGCGATTGCGCAGCGCGCCAAGTTGGGGGTGGGTATTCATCATATACAGCAATAGCAGGGCAATAACTGGCAGTAACACCCCATTGGCGGCCTGAGCAAACAAAATAGCGTACAGTGGTCTGGTTCCCGTAAGGGTAGCCACTACACCTGCTACTAACACAATACCCCACACAGCGCGAAACCACACACTGCTGAGATCCGTGGGTTTATTCAGCGCTCCGCACACCGCATAGGCTGCGGCGAGTGGGGCGGTAATGGCGCTGGTTAATCCGGCTGCAAACATCCCCATTGCAAAAAATACTTCAGCATATGAGCCCAGTAGTGGGGCCAGTTGTGCCGCAAGATTGCCCGCCTGAAGTTCGTTGGCCTGTCCATAAAAGGCTTGCATGGCGGTAGCCATGATCACAAGGGTAATCAATCCACCAACACCAATGGCCAGCCCTGATTGGCGTCGGTAAGTACTGGCCGGTAAATGTTGTTCCTGTTGCTGTCGGGCAATCAGACTGGCGTGTAAAAAGAGGTTGTAAGGTACAATGGTGGTGCCAATCAATGCCAGAATGGTGGTTAAACTGCTGGTATTGAGCACGGGTGAAGAAATTTGGTTAAGCATGGCAGACCAATCCGGTTCTGATACCGCAAACGTGACAGCGAAAACCAATGCCATCAAGCCCACCAAGGCAACCAGCACAGATTCAATAATCCGGTATTTGCCCCACCACAACAGCATGGCTGCAATCAGCCCCATGATCCCGCCCCATGTACCAATGCCAAGTGACACTATGCCGTTCAGCCCCAGTGCTGCGCCGGTAAGGTTGCCCGATTCATAGGCAGCATTACCTATTCCAATTGCGGCAACTACCAGCAGAATCAGAGGATACTTTACCCAAGGGCGCTTGAACTGATGGTGCAGTGCTTCGCTCATGCCTTTACCTGTCGCAAAGCCTAATCGCACAGACATGTCCTGGAGCACAATGGTAGCAATGACGGAAAACAGCAGTGCCCACACAAGATGAAAGCCAAACTGTGCGCCCGCCAGGCTGGCAGTGGTAACAGTACCCGGACCAATGAAGGCAGCGGCAATGATATAACCGGATTTGGTTCGGGTTGGGGTCATGCTACACTCGTTATTATTGTTTTAAGCTGGGCGCACATCAGGCTTCGTCTATTTTCACCGAAAGTGCCTGTGTCGTTTTGGCTATTAAACCATGCCTACACTTCAGTGAACAGACGCAAGCCAATGGAATCCGTCATGCCAACACACATCAGTATTTTTGAACACCCTGAGTTTTCCAGCATGTTAGCCTCGCGGCCCTATGCAGAAGGGGTGATATTCGCTGTGGCGTCGGCACCTGAAATTCCAATGCCGGAAGAGTGGATGCCCTGGGTAATCGATCAATCTGGTTCGCATTCAATTAGCAAACAACAGGCCGATGAACTAGCCGATGGGCTAATGAAGCAACTCCGTGATGCGCTGGACGCAATGCGCAAGCAGGCAGCATTGCTGCCAGCCTACTGCAAATGGTCACAGGAGAGTGAACAGCGAAGCGCATTATGTGACTGGCTAAAGGGCGTGCTGACCGGCCATCAACAACTTGAAAAAGTATGGCAACGGGCCTGGCATCAGGGCGGAGAACAAGGTTCAGATTTACCCGCTTTAGCTGAAAGGTTAACGCGTTGCCTTAAGTTGTTTAGTACGTTAGCAGAGCCGGAGCAGGCCCTGGCTAATGCGCCTGACAATAAGCGCAGTACATTGCATGAAGGCTTACCTAAGCTGTTTGTAAGCTTGCCTGCCATGTTGCAGGAATACGTGGCGATAAGCGGAGAGTTAGCCGGGCATTTACCTAATCAGTTTGAAACGTTCCAGTCGGAATAATGACAATGTCTATGCGAATCGGTATACGTTTACCGGTAGCGATGTTTAACCTGAAGAAGTTCTTTTACGGTAGTAATGTAGCTGTCTAAGGCTTGTTTGGCTTCGTCGTAGGCCAGTTGGCATTCTTCCGAGTCAGGATCCTCTCTAAGCGCCTCAAAGGCGATGTCGGTCTTGTGTAACAACTCTTTTAGCAGTTGATTGTTTACGTCCATGTAATGTCCTTGTGGGTGCCCGTACGTCCATTTGGGGCGGATACAGCTTCTTTGAGAAAGAAAATCAGATAAATTTTACGACAGCCAGCAGGATTATCGCTAACAACACCAGCACTGGCGCTTCGTTTAAAATTCGGAAAAAACGTGCTGAATGCGTTACCTTATCGGCTGCAAATTGCTTTACCAGATACCATAAATAAAAATGATAGCCATAAATCAGCGTAACCAAAACCAGTTTAATATGCAACCAATGCGATGCAGCAAACCAGCTATAACCATAAGTGTAGATAAGACCTACCCCAAATAGCAATGTGAATACGGCGAATGGCGTAACAAATAACCACAAACGACGCTCCATAACCTTGAACGTATCTTTAACCGCCTGATTTTCTGCTTCTGCGTGATAGACAAACAGGCGTGGCAAATAAAAAATGCCGGCAAACCAGGCTACCATAAAGAAAATGTGCAGGGCTTTAAGCCACAGAATTGTCATAGCGTGTACCTTTTTAAAACTGTGCGCGTTGCAGGAAACTTTGCAAGCGGTTCCAGGTGATGACACCCGTGATCACCGATGGATTGTCGTCGTAAATATAAACGGCGCCCGAGCGAGCGCTGTAAAGCTGTTCGTAAACCTCTGCCAGTGTGGCTTGTGACGATATACCTGTCATCGTTTGATAGCTGATAGGGTGGGCATGCTGACTTAAACTTACATCGTAATGCACCCAGGCGTATTTAATGTCCAGTTCAAACTTACTTTGTTGAATAACCAGTTGGGTAGGCGCATCGGCCAGACACTTCAACAGCGCTTCTTCTGGCGCATCGTAAAACAGCTTGTAGTCTGTTTCCATGGCCGCCTGCACACCGGTTTTCTCAAGCGCTTCCCGAATGGACGTAATAGTGTAGGGCAGTTTTTGAAAATCCAGCTGTTGCATAAATATAGAGCGGTTACCCAAAAACTGCGTTGCTGTTACGTAAGCGGGCACGATCACCAGTATGGCCGGCAGAATGATTTCCGGCCGATAGGACAATTCCATTACTGCTACCAATGCCGCCAGCGGGGCGTGTAAAACCGCGGTGAGCATACCTGCTATGCCCAGCAGCGCAAAGCTGCTGGTAAAGTCTTCACGGGGCAGCCAGTAAGATATCGGGATCATCAAAAACGCGCCTGCCAGCATGCCAATTACCATCACCGGGCCAATGATCCCACCGGGAATACCTAATCCAATGGCACAGGTAGCCAACACAAATTTCATCAGCAAAATTACCAGCACCATGATGGCTTCGGGGTTTTGCGAGAACAGTGCATTAACGTCCTCAAAACTCGCCCCCAGGGATTCTGGCAACAGCGCTCCACACATTGCGGTAATCAATGATGCCAACAATAAACGCCATACCATTGATACCCTGCGAAAAGCGGCCATAACGGTCATAAGCGCCTGGTTAAACAAGGTGGCGAGCACACCGAGCAAACAACCAAAAATAATCAGGTACAGGTATAGCCACTGACTGAACGAAGTATAAGAAAATTGTGCCAGCTCGTTAGCTTCACCAAATACAATCCGGGTGATCACCGAACCACAGGCGGCAGATAGCATGACGGGCACAAATATATGTATTTTGTATTCCCGGAGTACCACTTCCATCACAAAAATAACCGCTGCCAGTGGTGTATTAAATGACGCGGAGATTCCCGCGGCAATGCCACAGCCTGCCAGAGTACGAATACTGTTTTGGGGCAGGCGCAGGGTTTGCCCGAATAAGCTGCTGCCTGCTGCGCCTAAATGTACTGACGGCCCTTCTCGGCCCACTACAAAGCCACCGGCCAGCGCTAACATACCACCAAAAAACTGATTTACCGTAGTGCGCCAGGGGATATGTCCGTAATGCCGTTTTACCCGGTGGATCACAAAAGGGATACCCAAACGGTAGTGTTTAAATCCGGTGAAAAACGCAATGACCAAAATGAGGATGGCTGCCGCGATTGGCAAAATGAACCAGTCGAACGTGCTACCTAGCTGAAATTGGCTAAGCAGATATAAACCCAGTGATTGAATCCAATCAATTCCCAGCCTGAATAGCACAATGAGCAAGGCTGATGTAACACCGGCAACAATCCCCAACAGGCACAATTGCACTGAAGTGCGAGGATGGGCAAGTTCTTGTCTGAGAGACTGCAGTCGCATAATACCGGGTATGCACGGAGGAATGCATAAATACTACCACAAGCGCTTAATATTCAAAGTATTGAGTTAGTGCATTACAGAACTTGGCAGCAAAGATATTTGAATAATGAAACTAAAAAAGGCAAAGTGCAGTCAATTGTTTAAATAGTGAGTCGATTTGGTGTCAGTCTGACCATGCATGTATCTGATATTCCTAAGCGGTTAGGCAATACCCGCACCATCATATTACTTGGCTTTAGCCTGGTAGCGATGGTGGTATTCGGGTTTGTTCTGGCGAATGTTGACCGCGTGCGATTATCGGAAGCGTTAGCCAGTGCCAACAATGCCAATACCACATTGCGGGCAGAAAACGCGCAATTACTCACTGTGCAAAATCAGCTTCGGGTTGAGCTCGAGTTAGCCAAATTACACGCAGAACAGCTTAAAAATGAACTGGTAATCCAACAGGAACAAGTCTTTGCCCTTCAGCAGGATAAAGCGTTTTATCAGCACGTAATCGCCCCCGAAACCAGTCAGGACGGCTTTTTTATAGACGGGCTTGAATTAGTGGCATCGGCTGGTACCAACTATTTCAAAGGCTCTATGGTGTTATTGCAACAACGAGCCGTGAATGCCGTAGTAAAAGGCACCTTGCAATTAGAGATCACTGGCAGCCAGGACGGGCGACATACCGTACTGCATTCCTCACAGGATGAATTCTTACCCGAAGGTGAAATAGCTTATGGGTTTAAGTATTTTCAGGCCGTCACCTTTTATCTTCAATTACCCGAAGGATTTGTACCGGAAACACTGCGATTTACCACCTCGGTGTTTCAGTACAATCGCAAGCGCGGCGATTACGAGCGCCAGTATAACTGGCAGGACGTGCTCACAGTAACGCAATAGGACAAGCAGTGAACCAACAAGGACCGGATTATCAGCATTATAGTTTGAGCGAGCTCGAAGATGCCTTGTCTCAACTCGACCGGGAGCGCTTCCCGGACCGTTTTCAATCGTTGCAAGAGTGGATTGAAAAACGGCGTGAAGAACAGCCTGCAGCTCAACTAACGGAAGAAGAAGCCTACTATGGCGAGGCACTCGAACCTGTGCCTGCGGAAAATAAGCTGTGGGTTTGGTTTTGGCAAGGGGTGTTTATACTTGTGCTGGCGCTGGATTTCCTCGTGATGTTCAGACAGAGCTTTGTGCCCGCTGCCTGGTGGGAGGAGTGGGTGTTTGCGCAAGTACTCATTTACACGATTGGCCTATCTTGCGCATTCTACTTTTTCGTTTCGAAAGACAATTATTTTAGCCGCAATTTAAAACGGCGTAGTCGCTCAGGGAAGTTCACAATAGTGTTTGCCCCATTCCTGATTGCGATGTTCCTGTATCCGTTCATTATGTATGTAGTGCCTGCGGCTGGCCATGAATTGTCGGTAACCAATCGCTACGAATACGCTACCCAATATCAGTTAAAAACGCGTACAAAAGGATGTCATTTTCGTGCGGTCATTAACGCTGCAGAAGGGTTAGCGTCTTCAACGCTGTGTATCAGTCAGCAGGATTACAATTCAATGCCCCCGAGCGGTAATATTGAGATTTCAGGCACTCGCAGTATGTGGGGATTAACGGTCATCGCCTATCGCTCAACCCGATAGGCTCAGACCAGAGCTGCGCTACATCCAGCCGGGTTTGTGTTGCTCAATTTCGGCAAGGGTGTCATCGGTTAGTGAATAGGCATAGTCCTGTGGCAAATAGGGCATGGTTAACCGACCACTTGCCAGCACTAAATCCAGGCTAACCAATCGTCGTTTTTGCATAAAGATATTCTGGCACAGGGCTACCTGCTGAAGCTTGCTGCGAGGAAAACACCAGTAATCCACGCCAAACGCTCCCTTGCGCAAGTAGATATACTGGTCGTCGTGGGCCAGTCCCCAGCGCTTCCAGCACGCTCTTGCCACAGCGCTTGCACATGCCAGAAACGCCAGCGTGAGCAGCACACCGTATAAACCCAGAAAACCAATGGTAAGCATGGCAACTACCACGGTTAATGGTGTTACCACAATCAGCATCAAGCGCCAAAAATAACGAATATGCGCGCCGGTATAGATTATGTTACGCGCTTGCTGGGCAGGGAATACATCTTCAGCCAGGGCAACCGCCTGCTCCACGGTAACCGAGGGCACCAGTAGTTTGTTGGCCGCTTTGGTTTCGGGCTGATACTGATTACCTGTTACGTTTTGTTCAAAGTAGAGATTTACTCGTTTTAACAGCCTGTCCAGCCAGTCTTGCTGCATGCGAAACACCTGAATACGGGAGTGTTTCATACTCACTTCCTGACGGTTAATTAATCCGCTGCGGCGAATGTATTTATCTTCGCGTTTAGATAGGGTGTAGCCGTAAAACATCAGAATACTGCCACCAACTGAGAGCAACGCCATGATCACCATTAGCCCAATCACCAGCATGGCGGTCATTACACCCACATACCAAAAAGTAACGGCCTCGCTGCCAAACCATTGCTCAATGTGAGGACGCAGAGACGTCATTTGATTGATAACCCAGTCGGTTCCCTGCTCGTAGAATGGTGCTGCGGCACCCAGTAAAATCCATACGCGGTTATTGGTGATGCCATGCAGGATCAAGTCTTTCAGACTGCGGCGGTTAATAACCTGGTCAGCTGCAACTTGCTGCTCAGTTTCCGGAGAATCTTCTGCCGAAGCCTGCACCGCTGTCTGGTGATATTTACGCGCCTGCAAGATAGTGTGCTTCAGGGTTTCGGCATAATCACGCGTGACCCCGGAAAATTTCGCTTCCTGTTTGGAGGAACCCGCGGTATCCAGTGTAACCACCAGCATATCCAGAAATCGAAAATAAAATGGCTGATCGAATTTTACATTTTGAATGCGTTCAAATGGCAAATCCGTATAGGTGCGATCCAGTACCCCAGAGCGTATAGCGATGCCGGATTTTGAAATAGTGAACTGAAAGAACCAGTATTTAAGCACACTAGAAACCACAAAACTCACTACCAGGCCAGCAATGATAAAAGGTACCAATGCGTCAGGTATATTGTTGTGAGCACCAAGAATAAATGCCGGGATCACGTAAACGGCAATGCTGACAGATTGCTTCAATTGTTCAAATAAAAAGTGCAGAACCGACCAGGGTGACACCCGTTGCCAGTTATCTACTGCGCTGGTTGTATCAACAGGGGCGTTCATGCTTCATCCTGTGACAGGTCTGAGTGATTCAGCACAAACTGCCGCATGCGTTCAGCTGTTTCCGCGGGCAAGCCGGGGATAGCCAGGGTGTGATCGCTTCCACCGGCAGAATACACCTTGAGAGTTGCCAATCCCGCCAGGCGTTCAAATGGCCCGCGCTGAATATCGATGTGCTGGATTCGCAGGATTGGCTGGCAAATAATGTCTTTAAAGAACAGCCCTTTAAATAGCACCAGATCCTGTTCCCGTATTGAAAATCGAATTAGCGGATCGGCAAAATAATGGTACGTAAAAATCCAGGCTCCTATGAATAATAACCCTGCCAAACACAACAGTAGGATAAATGGAACCGGCGCTGGCAGTTCAAACCACGGCTGTACTAACACTATTCCCAGCAGCAACCCAATGAACCCAAAGATGGCGCTGGTTAGCCATAAATTCAGTTGGCGGTAGGCCGGGGAAATGGGTTCTGATACCACGGAGGTTAAACTGGGTAAGTCGGCAACGGGTATAACGTTATTTGAGAATTCAGAAGCTTGCATGTGTTCATCCTTAAAGCGTTAATGCCACTATATCACCGAATTTTTGGCGATTTGCTATTACTTCGTTACGAAAAGTGTTACCGATTTTTTCTGCAAAAGGGTAATTCAAAAAGCACAGTCTGCTGCTTTACGTATACAATCGATACGTAATTGTGTTCGCAGTGGCATATCCAGCGTAATTCTTCTCGCGGTATTATTAGACTAAGGATTAATTATCGCTATCAAAACACTGTGTATTTTAAGAGGTTTACAATGAGATTGTTGAGTGTATTACTGTTGCTTTGGAGTGTTGGTGCATCAGCTCACACCCATTTAACTGCGTCTGTGCCAGCTGATAACGCTATGCTGATGAAAGCACCTGAAACGCTGTCGTTAAGTTATTCTGCCGAGGTTATCTTACTGAGCGTTGAAGTAACCGACAGCAATGGCGACAACGTAGCATTTGGCTTTAAGCCCGTTACTGCGGCCGCTAGCCAATTCAGCTGGCCATTGCCAGCACTGAAGCCGGAAACCTATGTGGTTGATTGGACCATTGTGGGCAAAGACGGCCACAAGGTACAAAAACAATATAGCTTTATGGTGCACTAAACCCGGTGATGGATTCACTGTTTTGGCCAGTTCTGATTGTGGTGAGCAAGTGGGGGATTTATGCCGCCATGATTGTTTTGCTTGGCAGTTTTTACTGGCAACAAACGGTTGGTGGGCGTTTTGAAAGCAGTATAGTTATGTCTGCTCCGTCACTTATCGTTTGGTCGATAATCGGGTTAGTTTCTGTTGCGCTGCAATTTTTCTCACAAACCGGCATGCTGGCCGATGATGGCCTGCAAGGTGCGGTGTCATCGTTCATGATGCAAATCGTTTGGTCTACCGGCGCAGGCGATGCCGCGCGTTGGCGGGCGATAGGTTTTGCCTTAGCGTTTTTCGCTATCCTGGCATCCAGCCAGGATAAGGTGTGGAAGGCATCTTCACTAGTCATGCAACTTTCTACCGCAACCGCCTTAATCGGTGCGTTCCTGTTTACGGGACATACCGCTGAGATGTCTCCTTGGTATGGTGCATTACTTACTACTCACGTGTTGGTAGCTGTGTGGTGGTTTGGCGCACTGTTACCTATGCGAAAAGCCTGTCAACACGACGCTGTCGACGTGCTATTACCCTGGCTAGTCAGGTTTGGTGAACAAGCCAGTGTGCTGGTGTTGATAATGGCTGTAATGGGGGCTGTCCTGGCATATGCCATTGTCGGTACTGTCCACAATCTGTTATTTACCGGATATGGCTGGTTATTGATGGGGAAGGTATTGTTGTTCTGTGGGATCCTGTTTCTAGCGGCTCGTCACAAACTATCGCTGGTGCCAGCGATCCATACCTCGGGTGATGTACGGCAGTTTGTTGCTTCTCTCAATGTGGAAATTGTGGTCGCCGTGGTATTACTTGTCGTTACCTCTGTATTGACCAGCCTGGTCGGCGTTTGATAACAGTTTGGATCGCTTTTTGCGATATCTCCTGTAATAAAGTCAGATCTATGGGGTTTTACGGGTAAAGTCTGAAAAGCTTACACGTGACGCTTCATATCTCTGAAATCTTTACTATGTCAGGAGGCGAAATGAAAACGGCAATATTGTATCGTATGGTTACGGACCAACACATTTGTCCCTTCGGCCTGCGCTCAAAGGACCTGCTAAAGCGTGAGGGCTATCAGGTAGACGACCGATGGCTTAAAACGCGTGAAGAAACCGACGCGTTTAAGGCTAAGCACAACGTTAAAACGACCCCTCAAACTTTCATTGATGATAAGCGCGTGGGCGGGTATGACGACCTGCGAGCTTTTTTTGGTAAATCTCCACGGGGTCAAAAGGGCACCAGTTATCAGCCGGTGATAGCGATTTTTTCAGTCGCGTTTTTACTCGCGCTGGTTTATAAGCAATCACTGACCGCCGGATATTCTGTTAGCGGCACCATTATGCTTTTCATTGGATTTGCCATGACCCTGCTGGCAGTGCAAAAACTGCAGAATTTGTATACTTTTACTAATAGCTTTATTACCTATGACTTGCTAGCGATGCGTCACATTCGCTACAGCTATGCTTATCCGTTTCTGGAGCTGTATGCGGGGTTAGGCATGCTAAGTGGCATTTCTCCCTGGCTGGTGGCGCCGGTGTCTGTATTTATCGGTTCTGTCGGTGCTGTTTCAGTTGTCAAAGCGGTTTATATTGATAAACGAGAACTCAAGTGCGCCTGTGTGGGCGGCGACAGTAACGTGCCTCTGGGGTTTGTTTCCCTTAGTGAGAACGTATTTATGGTTGCTGGTGGACTCATGATGTTAGCTGGCGCAACATACGCCATGTAGGTGATGCCAGGTTATTAGACCTGGCATTTATTGTTGGTTGGGTAAGTGTTTATTTAGCAACGGAGAGAATTACTGAACCAAGAGGGGGTAAGGCAACTACGATCGAGAGTTGTTGCTGAGTCAATGTTGAGATCAGCGTTTGACCTGTCAATAAATCAGTTAATACCAGTGGAGAGTCAATAGACCAACTGCCTTGTAACGAAGTGGGTAATAAAACATTGAGATCAACTGCATTGTTGGCATCAAAGTTACTTACTACGATGAGTTTGTCATCGCCTTGCCAGCGTGCAAAGGCCAGTTGTTTTTCACTGTAATCACTGTCTCCAGTAAGGCTTGCCTGATGCAGGCTGGCATAGCTGCCCGTTGCTGCCGGATGTGTTGCAGTAATTTTCAACACCGTTTCGTAGTAGTGCCTTAAGGCTTTTTCTGAATCGGAAAGCTGTCCACCATCAAACTTACCCTCATTCATCCAGCGTTGGTGTGCGGGTACACCGGCGTAATCAAATATCGTCGTGCGGGTAGGTTTACCAAATCCCATGTCTTCGCTGCCATCTTCGCCTACTTCCTGACCAAAGTAGACCATCATTGGCGACGAACTCATGAGTGCTGACACCACTAACGCAGGTTTGCCTTTTTCCGCATCTCCCGCAAAATCCGGGCTGGCGATGCGCTGTTCATCGTGGTTTTCTAAAAAGTGCAGTAGTTGTGGCGCAATATCCTGATATTGCTGTTGAATGGCAACCAGTTCACTGGTGGCACCGTTACCTTGCATGATGCGTTTTAGCGTATCGTAAAAATCCACTTTGTCGTACAGCGAGTCCATTAATCCCAATTGAAGATAATCGCGATAAATATGAGGCTGGTACACTTCAGCGAGTAAAAATGCATCCGGGCGGCGCACTTTAATGTGGCTGTTCAGGTACGACCAAAACGCAACGGGTACCATTTCAGCCATATCATAGCGAAAGCCATCCACGCCTTTGTTAAGCCAATACTGGGTAATATCCTTAAATTTCACCCAGGAATCCGGTACGGATTTGTCTTTCCAAAACGCAACATGCTCCGTTGCAGGTAACCCGCGCATTGCCTCTGGCAGGGCTGGGAAGTCGTATGTGCCGTCTGGTCTTACGCCATAGTTGATTTTTACGGTTTCGTACCAGTCGTTAACATCTGGTTTAGCGGCGCGGGCACCGTTGCCGGTCCATTTGGCTGGGGATTCGTCGAACTTGCCGTCAGCCAATGGATGTGACTCTCCGCCCAGAGGCGTCAAACTCTCTGGTATATCAGGCACTTCGAACCCCTGACCGGGCACATAATAAAAATTGTTGTTCTTCTGATACTCGACATTGGTATTGTCATGTAAACCAAAACTGGTTTCCGGGTAGGTGAGTGGCGCATATTTGCGGGCCACATGGTTGGGCACAATATCGATGATCACTTTCAGGCCCTGGGCATGCGTGCGCGCAATTAAGGCCTCAAACTCTGCCAGGCGCTGAGTGGGATCGTCAGCCAGATCCGGATTTACATTGTAATAGTCGCGCACGGCATAAGGCGAACCCGCCCTGCCTTTTACTACGTCGGGATCATCAACCGGAATACCGTACTCTGAATAGTCGGTAACAGACGCGTGGTGCACAATGCCGGTATACCACACATGGCTTATTCCCATCTGCTTTAGCGCAATGAGTGCATCATCATTAATATCGCTGAACTTCCCAACACCGTTTTCTTCCAGCGTACCCCAGGGCGTGTTAGTCGTGTTTTTATTGCCAAATAAACGGGTGAATACCTGATAGATTACTGGCTTTGCGTTGGCGTTATTAGTGTGCATTGTGAAATCCTGCGCAGGCGCGTCCAATAACTGTTCCGGTGCCCGATCCGGTGGTTGTTGGCACGATAGCATCAAAGGAAGCGTTAGCGCCAGTGCGCTTACCCGGGTTAATGTGTGCAGGAGGTTTGATTTCATGATCACGCGTATTCTGTAGCTTATTTAGTTCGAGCATAGCGGCTATTAGCCGAAGACGAAATATACATACGTATTCACAAAAGCGTATTTTGCCTGACTTATAACGCGTAAGTATGAGAAAAAGGTATTATTTTTCAGCGTAATTCAACATAATCATTGAACAAGTATCTGGTTTTCTAAGTGTTAACATGTCCCGCTATTCAGCTAATTTCGGATTCACGCTGATCGAACTTATCCTGGTGATCGTGATCCTGGGGGTTTTGTCAGTTACGGCTGCGCCGCGTTTTATTGATTTTCAGGACGAAGCCCATGCTGCTACTGTGCAAGGAACTGGTTCGGCCTTTGCGTCAGCAATCAAACTGGCGCATTTAAAATGGGCTTCTACCGGTAATTCAGGCCCGGTGGACAATCTGAATTTGTACGGTAATGGCAGTAACCTCATGGACATGAATGCCAGCGGTTGGCCTGCACAAAGCTATCTGCCATACGAAGCCAGTCCGATGCTGAATAATGAGTATGACTGTATGTCGGTATGGGGAGCCGTGCTCGGTGATGGCTCACCCACCGTAGCTATCAATACATCTCAGGATTATCAGGCAACCTACAGTAACAATACCTGTACGTTTTTGTTGGTCGCTGAACCTGGCTATTCCATTTTTTATGATTCCAATAGCGGTGTGGTTACCATCGATTCAACCCTTTGAGCCTTTTGTATGCAGCGATTTGCTTCGTGTGGGTCGCCGCCGTTTCGCCCAAAAGATTCTCCCGTCAGAATAGTTGATGTAATTACTCAGGTATTAGATAATACCGCCATGTTATTACCGGCGTGCCGGTTTTTTATTTGAGGTATTTATGTCCGTTGAGATGGCACTTCCGATTGAGTTTTCAGATGCAGCGGCCAGCAAAGTGAAAGAGCTGGTGCAAGAGGAAGAAAATCCGAATCTGAAACTTCGCGTGTATGTAACGGGTGGTGGTTGTTCAGGCTTCCAGTACGGTTTTACATTTGACGAAAAGGTGAATGACGGCGACACCACTATCGACAAAAATGACGTAACCCTGGTGGTAGACCCCATGAGCCTGCAATATCTTGTTGGCGGCGTAGTAGATTACGTAGACGGATTGGAAGGTTCGCGTTTTCTGGTACAAAACCCCAACGCCACCACAACCTGTGGCTGTGGCGCCAGCTTCAGCGTTTAAACAGATTTTCGCGGGGATTTGTCGCCCCGCTTGTTCCTTTGAATTGCCAATAGTCGTTTTTTCGTATTAGTCTGAGTGCTCAATTTTCCACGAGATCAGATCATGAAACTGTACGGCTCTACCACATCCCCCTATGTTCGCCGCATTCGGTTATGGCTTCGCGATACAGACTACGAGTTTGTAAATATGGATATTTTCGCAGGCCCGGGGCGCGCGTTGTTGAAAGAAAAAAATCCTGCGTTAAAAGTCCCCGCACTGGAAGACAACGAACAAATAGTCTTCGACTCGCGGGTTATCTTTCGTTATTTGCAGGATAAATCTGGTGCTAAGCCTTTGAGCTGGCAACAGGAAAATCAGTTAACCATGATAGATGCCGCCAATGATTCATTTGTGCAACTGATGATGCTCAAGCGCTCAGGGATTGAACAAAACCCGGATTTGTTATTTTTCCGGCTGCAATTAGAGCGCATAGAAACCCTGTTGAGTGTGCTGAATGCCGACGCCGAAAAGGGCGAATTCAGTCAGTGGGATTACCCTGCCATTTGTTTATTTTGTTTAATCGACTGGGTGAGTTTTCGGGAGTTGTGGGACTTCTCGGGGTATCCGGCGCTGCTCGCATTATGGCAACAGCATCAGGATAATACCGGGGTTAAGGCCACCGATCCGCGGATCTAATCAGGCTAAATTCACATCACAGTAAACATTTGTTTCCTGTTTGTTAAATTTATATGAATATAATTCCTTAATTTTGCATCTTTAACGAATTATATTCAGCTAATAATAAATTTAACGAACAGGTTTGCAAATGACTCACTCTCACCCTACTTCTGAATTTTCGGCTGCAAGCAAAGCGCTATCGCCAAGGCGGCATACTACCGAAGCTCAGTCTGTTGCCGAATTGGTTAATGAGCAGTTAGCGCACTTTGGCATTCAGCCAAACAGTGCCTACGGTAAAGCGTTGGCTGATACCGCCTCACACTTATATGCGGCGCATGACAGCGTGCAGCAGTTGTGGCAGGTAACGCGTGATACCCTCGATAGCCTCGATAAAGCCGATAAGCTGGCCTATTTTAATGCCAAAAAGTTTTTGTCGTTTCAAATTGCCAAGGTACTGGATACCCTGCAAAACCCGTTTCGTCAAACCTGGCAAAGTCTGAACCACGATTCTCAGCAACACTACCCGCTTTTTGACAATGTGCCAGCGCTGTTTTCAGCCACACCAGCAGTAGTGAAAACGGCTACCTATGTGTATGCCTGTACCGAATGGGTAGAGGAGGCGTTTGAGGGTAAAGAATCGACCCATCAAATTTATAGCCGCCTGATGAATCCCACTAATATTTCGTTAGCCAACGCCATAGTGGATTTGGAAGCGGGCCCCAATGCTCAGGAATACCTGGCATGGAACTTCAACTCTGGTATGGCGGCGGTGGATGCCATGCTATCGAATGTGTTGTCTCACGGCGATGTACTGATAGTGTCGCGCAACGTGTATGGTGGTGTGTTCCAATTACTACACGACTATTTTGCCCGCGAAAATCGGATGGCTATTACGCTGGCCTGGTTTGATGGCTACTCAGAAGCTGAGTTCGCTGCACATCTGGAAAGCGTGAAAACCCAGTACGCAAACAGACTGGCAGGTGGCGCAAAGCTACACGTCTACATTGAGTCACCTTGTAATCCGCATGGACTGGTACTTGATGTACCGGCAATCTGTCGACTCGCGCATGCCGAAAATGCGCTGGTAATGCTGGATTCAACACTGGCAACACCGGTATTGCACAAGCCTCTGCAACACGCCGACAAAGCCAGTCGCCCCGATTATGTGATGCACAGTTATACCAAGGATATTTGTGGTACCGGCACCACAACAGCGGGCGTAGTGATTGGTGAAAACCACCGTATGTTCCAGCCCAAAGGGCACTCCACACAGGGCGTCGATTGGTCGCAAACTCTGTTTTGGGATGTGTACTACATTAAAGGCTCGTTCCTGGATTCGGAAAAAGCGTTCGACGTTTTAACCGGTATGAAAACCTTGAACCACCGCATGTTAAGCAAGGTGATCAATACCCAGGTATTTACCCGCTTTCTGTCATCGCATCCCAAAGTAAAAGTAAACAGCCATGCGTTGCCGGAACATCCCAATGCCGGGTTGCGTGAGAAGATGCATCAGCACGGCTGGCCCTGTGCGTTATTTACTGTAGAGTTGGACTTACCTGAGTTAAACCGGGTGGAATTTGCGCGTTTCTTCGATTCGCTGGAGCCTGCGTTTGGTCACCAAATCAGTATTGGGCAAACCAACACGCTAATACTTTGCCCGGCACTTACGTCGCACTCGGAGTTAAGCCGGGAAGAGCAGGAAAAAGCGGGTATTCGCCTCACCACCATGCGTATTGCTATGGGCAGCGACAACGTAAGACAGTTGATCGCGCACTTTGTACTGGCGTTGAAGCACGCTATTGACCCCATTGTGCCGGGTTTTAGCGAGCAGTTTATGTGTGCCGACGAACTCGATACTTTCTATTTCAATACAATTGAAACGGTGCATCGCCAACACGCAGCGTCACAACCGAGTTTGGTTGAGTTATTGGGCTAGTAAAACAGCAGGCGCACATGATGTGCGCCTGTGAAACGCATTGGTGATTTATCTCTACTGTGGCTTGTACGCCGGGTAGTCTGAATAGCCTTCGGCACCACCGCCATACCAGCGACTCATATCATCGCTGGGGGCTAGCGGATAATCATGTTCAAAGCGCGCTGGTAAATCCGGGTTGGTGATCCACGGGCGGCCAAATGCAATCATATCGGCATCGCCATCGGCAATGCGCTGCTCTGCCGTAGCCTGGTCGTAACCACAGTTGCCAATCAGCAGGCCGTTGTATACCGAACGGAATTCGGCCAGTGTCATAGGTTCACCACGCTGGTGGAAGCCAAACGCCAGTCCGTCCATAACGTGCAGGTAGCCCAACTTAAGTTCGTTCAGTTGTTTGGCTACATACAAGAAGGTTTCGCGGAAATCATCGGCTCCCATGTCGTTAAACACGCCGTTAGACGATAAACGCACGCCGACTTTTTCTGCGGGCCAGACTTCCAGTATGGCGCTAAGGACTTCACCGAGGAAGCGATAGCGATTTTCTACGCTGCCACCGTATTCATCGTCGCGTTGATTGCTGCGGCTGTCGAGGAACTGGTTAAGCAGGTAGCCATTGGCGGCATGCACTTCAAGACCATCGAAGCCAGCGGCTTTCGCATTCACTGCTGCCTGTTTATAGTCGGCTACGGTACGCGCGATGTCTTCTTTGGTCATGGCGCGTGGCACTTCAAAGGGCTTTTTACCGTTGGGTGTATGAATGCCGCCGTCGTCATTAATGGCTATGGCTGACGCAGAAAGTGGGAGTTCGCCATTGTGGAAATCGCTGTGCGAAGCGCGGCCGGTATGCCACATTTGCAGTACAATTTTGCCGCCAGCTTCATGTACCCGCTCGTTAATGGCTTTCCAGCCATGTGTCATTTCCTCGGTATAGATACCCGGTGCACCTACCCAGCCATTGGCTTCAGAAGAAATCCCTGTAGCCTCGGTGATCAGTAACCCACCTGAGGCTCGCTGCACATAATAGTCGCCCATAATATCGATGGGCACACGGGTTTCGCCTGCGCGGCCACGGGTAAGTGGTGCCAGCACCATTCGGTTGTTAAGTGTTTCGCCAGCCCATTGAATGGGCTTGAATAAATGCTTGTCTGTCATTGGTCATCCTTTGTAGTTGTGATCGCATCGATGTACTGACTCAGAGGAGCTTATACGCATTCTCGAGCCCATCGATCAGTTAACTCACGATCTGTGTGCAACCAAGCGATTTTCCAAATAGCATTGCGTTATAGGTCATAGCGTATTGGAACTAAGGATAACCCGCGAGTGGATATTAATCAGGGAAACAGGGTAGTGACGTGCTGGTAATGTGATCGTAGATAAGGGTAGTCTCTACGTGAGTAACCGCTTCTCTGGCAGTGATTTGATTAAATATAAAATCGCGAAGGTGCAGGGCGTCGGGTACGCAAACATGCAGTAAAAAGTCGTTCTCACCGCCCATATGAAACACGCTCAGTACTTCTTTTTCGGCTACCAGTTCCTGCTGAAACTGATCAACCGTATCTCGGCTGTGCGACGACAGGCGCACCGCTACCATGGCCTGGATATGCCCGCCAAGCGCCGCGAAGTTGAGAACACTTCGCGCACCGCGGATCACTTGTTCGTGCTGCAAGCGTTTGATGCGTTCCAGGCACGAAGACGGCGCCATATTAATAGCCTCAGCAATGGCCTTGTTGGTCATACAAGGGTCTTCGTACAAACAGGACAAAATGGCAATATCAACTTGATCTAGCTTTCGCATAACGTCTCCGTGTTTAGCTGGCTGGGGTAAATGTCCCTAACACCGCCTGGCGTGATGCCCCCGTAACTGCGGGTACATTGCCTGGTAATTTGTTTAAATGCGCCCACGCAAGCCAGGCAAAGGCGATACCTTCTACCCATTGTGGGTGGATCCCCAACGCGTGTGTGCTCGACAGGCTTATGCCAGGCAGCATGGTCTGTAAGGCGCTCATCAGTGCACTGTTGAAAGCGCCACCGCCGCACACGTAGCACTCTGTCGTAGCAGCATACTTTGCTATGGCATTGGCAATAGTACGCGCGGTCAGCGCAAGCAGGGTAGCCTGCACATCTTCTGCGGGTAGCGCTGACACACCTGCCAACTGCTGCTGTAACCAAGCCATGTTGAAGTATTCACGCCCGGTACTTTTGGGGCCTGACACGCGGAAATACGGATCGGCCAGCATATTCTTCAGTAATGCATCGTTCACTGTGCCACTGGCCGCCCAGTTGCCATTCTCATCGTAAGATGTTCCACAGTGTTGCATACACCAGGCATCCAGTAATACGTTCCCCGGACCTGTATCGAAACCGCGAATACCGGCAGGATCATCGCCCGGCAACACGGTAATGTTGGCGAACCCACCAATGTTTACCACTATTCTTGCTTTGCCTGGTGTACTGAACTGCGCATGATGAAAGGCCGGTACCAGTGGCGCGCCCTGACCGCCAAGGGCAATGTCTTTGCGCCTGAAATCAGACACCACATCAATGCCAGTTAAAATAGCCAGAGTATTTGGATCGCCAATTTGCAGAGTAAAACCTGCGTCCTCAGGATTCAGGCCTGGTACCTGCGAAGGGTAATGACGAACCGTTTGGCCGTGAGAGCCAATCGCCAGTATGTCGGCAGGAGTGAGCTTTTGCTGCGCCAGCAAACCGTTCACAGTACCGGCGAATACACTGGCTACCGCGCGATCAACACTACCGCAGATATTTAATTCGTTGTCGCCCAATCGACAAAGGCTGTGCAATTGCGCTAACAGGGCTTCAGGATAGGGTTGGTGAAAAGCAGCAACAGGGCGAATGTGATCGCGGGTGATGTCAACCAGAATGGCATCTACGCCATCCATACTGGTGCCTGACATTGCGCCAATCACATACGCCATGGGCGTTATTTCATTGCCAGCATAATACGGCGCGACGCATTCAGCTGATCCAGCCGTTCTGCCGCAATCTGCATAAAGGTTTCGCGTTCGTTATCTGCAATTGGGCGTGCCTTGGGAAGATCAACCGTTCTGGGGTTGCGATGCACACCGTCTACCAAAAATTCGTAGTGTAAATGCGGTCCGGACGCCAGGCCAGTACTGCCCAGATAACCAACGGTTTGCCCCTGTTTTACCGTATCACCGGTTTTTACCGCACGTTTGCTAAAGTGCAGGTATTTGGTGGTGTACGATTCGCCGTGCTGAATAAACACGTGGTGGCCATTGTATTTATCGTAAGCGGATTTAATTACTTTCCCATCACCTGCGGCCATTACTGGCGTTCCAACAGCGGCTACGTAATCCGTGCCGCGGTGGGCTTTCCAGCGTTTTTGTACCGGATGAAAACGCGCCTTGGTAAAGTTTGAGCTTACGTATTTAAAGTTAATTGGCGCGCGCAGGAAGCTCTTGCGCATACTGCGGCCTTCCGGGGTGTAATAGTTGCCGTCTTCGTGCTGGATAGCCCGAAACTGCTCGCCCTGGTTAACAAATTCCGCAGCAACGATGTCGCCGTAGCCAACAAATTCGCCGTCGATATAACGCTCTTCAAAAATCACGTTGAACGTATCGCCATCGCGAATTTCCATCGCGAAGTCGATATCCCAGCCAAAGATACCTGCCAGGTGCATGATTTGGTTATCGGTTAAACCCGCAGCGGTACCTGCATTCCAGAAACTTGAACTGATCTCGCCCTGAGCAAAGTTGTACCGTACTTCAACTGGCTTAGAATCAATACTGGAGGTTAACGAACCGTCGCTTTCAGGCGTAATTAACAGTGTATCGGTTGCCGATAAGGTATAACGAAGTCCGTAAAACTGGTTGTCGCGTACGTCTAAATCCAGTTTGTCGCCGGGTAACAGGGTAACCAGCGTTTTGGCTTGTTCACCAGCATGACTTACCGCGTAGGTATCCTGTGGGCTGAGTCCCGCACGTTTGAAAATTTTTGCCAGTGTGTCGCCGCGCTTTACCTCGAACGTTTGCCAAACGT
>NZ_JBLBUE010000047.1:0-22871 GCF_047290655.1 Alteromonas sp. AMM-1
AAAAAAACATCTCTAAATTTAACGATATAAATAAACTTAGAATAGCTACATTCAGCAGATTGTTATTTCGGCTCCTCATTCGGCTAACTGAACATCGACACCCGGTTTTTTACGACAAACCCATTTTGATTAGCGCCCCGGTAAGCGTAGTGATCACAACCGACAGTAATGAGCCTATTAATACGTATTCTGTCATGCTTCGCCCTTCATCTTTGTTAAGCTCGCCAAATCTGAAAATGGATTTAGCGGCCAACACAAATCCCACTGCGGCGTAACTGTCTGCCAGCACAAAAGTAAGAATAAGTGTGCGCTCCAGGTACCCTATCAGCTCTCCGCCATCAATAAGTCCTTTCAAGGCACTTTGTGTTTTGGCATCGCCAGTCACTACCGTGTATTTTTTCAGTATGCTTCCAATAACAATCGAACTAGGCTTGAAGATAAAAAGGTATCCGGCTAACACCATTATGGTGTCGGGAAACAGTGCGTGCTTAACCACGTTTTCCAGCGTGGCCGACTCTGTCATATGAAAGGCAATGGCAGCCAGCACTGCAACATGTAGCAGTTGATCGATAGCGAAATACTTAAATTGTTCGCCCTCTTTGACACTGACTTTCCACCAGTCGATTAAAAAGTGACTCACGGCAACAATAACCACCATACTCACCATGGAATGCCACGATAGACCGATAATGGCGGCGGGGATTAATAATCCGAATCCGTGTAATAATGCATGGGTGTAAAGTGCCCATGAACGTATACCATGAGCTTTCTTCGACGCAATCCACGTATCTGGCTGAAGGTAAAAATCGCAAAGCAGGTGTATCAATAAAAATGCGGCTATCAAGCTATAAAAATCAAACATCCAATGTCTCCGCAATCCGTGTGCTAAATTGTTGGTTGAGTGCCTGCATCAACGGCCATCCTGACGCTTTAAGCGATTTACTGGCGGTAGCTACGGCAATATTCAGTGTATCAGCTAATTCACTCACCGATAAACTGTCTTCATGTTGCAGCATGGGCAATAACACTTCGCACTGCCGGGGCGTTAACTGCATAAGCTGCCGGTCCAGATACTTTAGCAATAGCTCAAAATCAGTTACCCATTCGGTGCAATCTGAATCAAAACACAGGTATTCTGTCTTGAGTGACTTTAATCCCCTGCCTGAGCGAATAAAGGCTTCCCCCATAGATTCATCTACCAGTTCACGTATACCTTCATTGCGCGCGATGGCAAAGCTCATCCTACTGTCATACATTTTACCAAGCGACTTTATGCCTACCCGGTATAACAATACATATCGCAGCGTATTTGCCGGATCGTAAATTACGCTCTGAAATTCATCGCCCCGCCTTATACTATGGGCATTCGCCGGATGGCATTGAGAAATCCATGCTTGTATTTGCTTAATTTTACTAAGCAAACTCTCAAACTGCCGGGCTGTCAGCTTAGTTGAATTAACAATATCGCCTGTTATTACCGCAAGGGTTTTACCGGTATCGGTCATGATGAGTCCTAGGGGCTGCACATTTTCAGCATCCACCAAGATTAGCCCAAAATGGCTAATAATGCAAATTTAGCCAATATAAGCTAAAAATAAAAAATTAGCCATATAAGGCCAAACAAGAAAACAGCTGAGATGATGCAACTCGGGGCCACAGCTAACTACAGATATGAAGCTGGTAAGACAAAACGCAAGCCACCATGCTGCTAACTGCATGGTGGCCCAGCAGCATTACTTAACGTATTGCTGAATAATGGGTTCAATTTGCTTCGCCCATATATCGTAACCATATTCCTTGGGATGCAGCAGATCAGGCATCACCTCTTTAGTGAGCACGCCATCCTTGGTTAAGAACGCCTGACCAAAATCAACAAACTTCACTTGCCGCTCTTTGGCTAATGCTTTGAGCAAGACGTTGGCTTGATTGTTGTTCACACGCAGCTCGTCATCTGGCTGCGCACTGCGAGGGAATATTGCCTGAATGACCACCTGTGCGTCTGGCACCTGAAGCGCCAGTTCATCCAGAATCGTAGCCACGCCATCCCGAATGCGAGTTGGGTCGTCAAACCGATGACCGGTGTTGTTAGTCCCAATCATCAGCATCACCAGATCGGGTTTTACGTTGCCCAGTTCGCCATGGCGTAATCGCCACAATACGTTTTCGGTACGATCGCCACCAAAGCCAAGGTTAAGCGTGTCAATATCACCAAAATAGCGCTCCCACACCGCTTTTCCGTCACCTTCCCAGCCATGCGTAATGGAATCGCCAATCATTACCAGCTTGGCCTTACCTTGCTGTGCCTGGGCAACCTTCTCGTTGTGGCGCGGCATCCACCAGTCCACAGCCCAGTATTCGTTGAGCGTATCAGGTTGAGTTGCAACATTGGCCGGACACTGAATTTGCTGCTCTGCCGGTACGCTGGCTTCACGGCGGAAATGTACGTTGGCCAGCGCAAACTGCCCGTCACCACCGGTGCGCAAGGTGAAAGCTCGCTGAACTTGCTTGCCATGTTCCGCATTTTCCAGCATACAATGCATAGGAATACTCACTTGTTGCCAGCCTTTGCCTTGCTTTTCCACCGCCCAATCACGCATGGCAATCATATTGCGACAGTTAATATTGCAGTCCAGGATCACATCCAGGCGACCCTTTTCCATGTCATCAATACGAATATCGAATTCCAGGGCGCCATTCGGGTAGAACGGCGACAGGTCGATATTGCCTCCCGCAATAAACAGTCCCGACATCCAGTCTTGTTTAAAGGTCACCAGCAAGGCATCTTCCTGAATGTCCTTGTCGGTGGTTTCCACGGTGACGGTGCCATCCGGTAACTGTGCAAACGCGCCGCTAAATATCTGATCCCGCTGACTGTTATTTAAAAACACATTGAATGGCTGAAGCGGACGACCCGCATACAATGCGATATCCTGCACCCCCTCGCCAGCGACACCGGGCACATCCTCGTTTAATGGCGCAACGGCCTTGCCTTTCGCATAGGTCAGGCCATAGCCGTAGGCAAACAGCGGGTCGTAGTTCTCATCACCCACATTCAGCGTATCCTGCAGCGGGGTTTTCGGCCAGGAGAAGGCCAGTGTGCCGCTAAAGTCATACACGGGTTTGCCTTCGCTATCACCTACCAATACATCAGCGATCCCTTGTGCTTCACTGCCCGGTAACCAGGCAGCAACAAAAGCATCAGATGCGTTAATGTAAGGCGTTACCCACAGCGGCCGGCCAGACAAAAACACCGATACAACCGGAATGCCATCAGCCTGTAATTGCTTCAGCAGTGTCAGCGTTTCATGCTTGCCGGGGGAGAATTCCAGCGTATTAATGTCGCCCTGCCCTTCAGCGTAAGGGTCCTCGCCAAACACCACCACAGCCACATCGGGTTTGGTTGCATACTCGCCTTGCGCAGAGTAAGTAACGTTACCACCAGCGGCCAACATGGTTTGCTCAAACCCTTGCAGAATACTGGTCGCGCCCACGTAGTCAGCCTGCTGCGTGCCGGTACCCTGCCAGGTAACCGTCCAGCCACCACTTTGCTTGGCCAAATCATTCGCGCCGTCGCCCGCTACCAATACGTTGGCTTTGGCGGCAATCGGCAGCGTGCGATTGTTGTTCTTCAATAGCACCAACGACTCGCGAACCGCCTGACGAGCCACGTCGCGGTGTACTTCGCTACCAACAACGGTATTATTCCCACCTAATTCACGTTCAAGCGGGCCTTTGCCATTAAACAGACCCAGTTTTTTTTTGACCAGTAAAATACGGGTAACCGCTTCGTTCAAACGGCTTTCGGTAATGTCACCCGCCTGCACCTGCGCCAGCGTATTGGCGTACATGGCTTTCCAATCGTAGGGCACCATTACCAAATCCAGTCCGGCATTTACCGTTTGGAAGCAGCTGTCGTTAGTACAACCCGGCAATTGCCCGTGGCCATTCCAGTCTCCAACCACAAAGCCGTTGAAATCGAGCTTATCGCGCAGAATGTCATTCAGCAAATAGCGATTGCCGTGCATTTTGTCACCATTCCATGACGAGAAGCTCGCCATTACGGTGAGTGCACCGGCATCCAGCGTCGAAAAGTACCCCGGTGCGTGTAAGCGGATCAGGTCGGCTTCTGACACTGCGGTATCGCCCTGATCATCGCCTCCTGTGGTGCCACCATCGCCAAGGTAATGCTTAACCGACGCTAGCGTGTGCGACTCATCCAGAAAGGATGACGTACCGGGTTTGCCTTGCATACCGGTAACCAGTGCCGCGCCAAGTGACGCAACGCGGTCCGGGTGCTCAGAATAAGACTCATAGGTTCTGCCCCACCGGTCGTTCCGCGCAACGGCAACCGTAGGCGCAAAGATCCACTCGATCCCCGACGCGCGCACTTCCCGCGCAGTCACTTCGCCAATCCGCGTCATTAACTCAACGTTGTTGGCAGCACCCAAGCCAATGTTATGTGGAAAAATAGTCGCGCCGATCAGATTGCCGTGGCCATGCACCGCATCTGTACCCCACAATACAGGGATAGCCACTTCGCCGTTTTCACTGGTAGCCGTGGCATCATAAAAAGACTGGGCAAAGACTGCCCAGTCACGGGCGGTGGCAGCGGCCTGTCGGTTGGGAACAGAGCCACCACCATTTAAAATAGAACCAATATGGTATTGCCGGGCTTCGGCAGGCGTAATGGTTTGAATTTCGGCCTGCATTAACTGACCCACTTTCTGTTCAGTGCTCATTCGGGACACTAAATCAGCAACGAAAGCGTTGTCTTCGTCAGCATAGCTGATCGGGCTTTGCAGTGTCGGCCAGTGAGTTGTTTCAAAGGAATCCGCTTTCGATGTTGAATCCGGTGCCGTAGCACTGGTACAAGCTACCAGCGCTACACTCGCAAAGGCTGCCGCAATCAGCGACAGCTTGCCCGAAATAGAAGGAGTATTCATAAACAGTATTTTACGCATAGTTACAAACTCACACTCTGCGCAGTTCCCTGATAACTTACAGTAGTAGCCGGCACTACTGAGAAGTCGTCAGCCGCTGTTTGTTCGCCGCGGATCACTCTCACCTGGATATCGCGTTTCTCTACCATGCCGTCAAACTCGCCCTGCCGCTCGCCAATCGTCAATGTGCTGTTTGCGTCATCCCACGAGAATCGAATGGTGCTGAATGCGCCCTGCTCGTAGCCGTAGGTTTTACCGTCATCCTCATACAAGGTGTAGTCGCCATCGGCACCGGCGTAAATGGTCAGTAATAACGGCGCATCCGGTTGTTCATATACCGTTTGAATGGCCGGCCCGGTGAGTAGGATGGTGCCCGCTTTTACAAATAGCGGCATCCGCGACAACGGCGCATCGGCGGTAATAGTCTGGCCACCCTGATAGGTTTTACCCGTATAAAAATCGAACCAGTCCGTTCCCTCAGGCAAATACACCTCGCGGGTAGTCGCGCCTTCTTGATGCACCGGACTCACCAGGAACCCCGGACCAAACATGTACTGGTCGTTCAGGTTAATGGCGGTGGTGTCATTCGGGAAATCCATAACCAAACCGCGCATCAGCGTGTTGTGGTTGTGATATTGCTTACCGGCTTCACTGTAAATATACGGCATCAGACGATAGCGCAGACGGGTGTAGTACACCATGGAGTTGTACACCTCTGAGCCTTCATCCGCAATATTGTAGATTTCGCGATAGGGGTTTTGCCCATGCGAGCGGAACAGCGGCACAAACGCACCAAACTGGAACCAGCGTAAGTTGAGTTCCTGCCACGGTTTCACGTCTTCAGGCGCTAATCCCGAGAAGTGTCCTACGGTACCATTACTGGTATAGCGATAATGGTTTTCAGGGGTAAAACCGCCAATATCCATGGTCCAGTTTGGCATACCCGCCAGACTCGCGCCCAATCCGGCAGCGATTTGCTCGCGTAAGTTAGACCAGCGCGGTACGGTGTCACCGCTCCAAATCGCAGCACCTGCTCGCTGAATACCGCCAAACCCACTGCGGGTAAGAATAAACGAACGCTTGTCGCCATCGTCGCGACGCTCACCCTTGTACACGCCTTCAGCGTTAGGCACGGCATAGGAGTTAAAGTATTCAGCACCATGCCCTACCGACATTGGCGTCATGATTTCCTTGCGTTTGGTAAACGACAGGTTTGAGTGAATGTCTGGCTCTGAGGCATCCAGCCACCAGGCATCGATACCCACCACATTCAGTTTATCCCGGATCTGACGCCAGAAAATCTCCTGGGCTTCTTCCGGATACGGATCATAGAATCCGTTCAGGTAACCTTCGCCAATCCAGTCGAGGTTTTTCTCAATATTAACGTTCTTATTGAGCATGTAGCCTTTGGCATCCAGCTCTTTGTAATGATCGGTGGTTGAGTAAAACTTTGGCCACACCGAAATCATGATGTTGGCGTTCAACGCATGTACTTCGTCGACCATTTCTTTAGGTTTTGGGAAGTGCTTTTTGTCGAAATCATGGCTGCCCCAGGCATCCTGCGGCCAGTACGACCAATCCAGCACAATGTTATCAAGAGGAATGCCGCGCTTACGGTACTCTTTAACCACCTCCACCAGCTCCTGCTGATTGGTATAGCGCTCGCGACTTTGCCAGAAACCATAGGCCCACTTCGGCAGTAACACAGCCTCACCGGTAAGCTCCCGATAACCGGCCACTACGCCATCGTAGTTGTCTGCAACCACCACGTAATAATCAATCGATTTACCCGACTCAGAGGCAAACGACAGCGAATAGCGGTCTTGCTCAGACTGCGGCGGCATGTGCTCAACATAGAAATAACCGCCCTGTGAATCCCACTCCATTTCAACCGGTACGGATTCACCGGCTTTCAGCGGTACTTTTACATCGTGGTACCAGGGGTTCCAGTTCATGCGCCAGCGGTGCAGTAACTCTTCGCCATTAATACGCAGTGTGGCATAGCCGCTGGAATACATTTTAAACAGGTGCTCGCCATCGGCATCGGCCTGCATACTGCCTTTCCATACTACGCGTGGCTGTGTCACGTCACCCAATTCTTCCGGGAAAGGTGTTTCACGCGTGTTATTATTGGCTAAAAACTGGTAGTCGGGTTTGGCTTCTTTTTGCTTGTGAAGCAGCTTGTCGCCATCGTAGTAATAGGCAGTCAGTCCACCGGGATTGCCGTCTTCGTCAAATAAGGCCAAATGCTTGTCCAGCGGCTGTGGTCCGGCAGGATCGCCAAAATGCGTCATGGAGGCGTTATCCCACAACACGCCATAGTTGCGATTAGATACCACCATAGGAATGGTGATTTCCAGGTTGTGGGTGGTCATAAACAGGTTTTCACCGGCGTAGTTCATTTGGCCATTCTGATGCTGCCCCAATCCGAAAAAGCCTTCTTTTGAACCGCGGTTCCACTGCTGACGCAAGGCATAACTGTTCGCCTCTGGTGTAATAGGATCGGTTGTTACCGGGCCAAACTCCCCACTGTTTACCGGCTTGAGCAACGACTTGCCGTTGGCATCAAACACTTCTACTGCGCCGGTGACCAGACTGATTTGCGCTTTGCCGCCAGACGCAGACAGCGTAACTACGCCATTCTCGCTGGACACGTTAAACGCAGAATTGGGTGAGGCCACCACCTGAATACTCTGGGCAACTGCGTCAAGTTGCTTGTGTGCCAAACTGGTGACCCGGAAAATATTATCGCGATACACCTGTACCTGCACGGCCTGCGCCTGGCCTTGTGACGGATACACCACCACACCGTGTTCAGTTCGCTCGAAATTACCGGCTTGCTGCTGACTGCTTACTGCACTGGCAGAGTCACTGGCTGGTTGACAGGCGGGCAGCAACAATGCTGCGGAAACGGCAATAGCAACACTACCTAATAGCCTGGTTTTATTATTCATGTTCAAATACTCCCTGGAAAAACTTAGCGCGAATAAGTGGCCATACGGACTTTAAGTACGTGAGGACGCGATGTGAAATTCAGACCCCAATCAGTCTGATCACCATTCCAGACACGCTCAAACACCCACTGCTGGCCATCAAAATGGCCCTCTTCCACTCGTTCGATCATGCTGTGCTGGCCAGCCAGTTCATCAGAAGGAGTCAGGGTGACACGCGCCCGAAAGGCGGTAATTAAAAACTCGTTGTCGCTTAAGCGAACAATGGCAGCACCGCCTGACGCAGGCGTGTTACCGGTAGGTGGATTGATCCAAAACATTTCCCGTCCATAGGTGACTTCGGCATTCCATAAGCCCAAATCAGCGCGTTGTGTGAAGTGTTCACCCGGCACAGGCGCTGTGGCATCGGATTCAGATTGCGTAGTACCTTTGGCGTTCCACACATCGCCACTTACCGTTTTCGCATCGGGTTCAGCAAATCCCCACACCGGATGGGTAAACGACAACGCCGCCCAGGCTTCTGCCATGGGGCCGAACAACGCATAATTATCGGCAAATGGCGCTATCACTTCGTCGGTTACTGCCTTTGCGCCCAGCGGGAAATTGGCGTAATCGGTGTGATCCATACCAAAGGGCGCAAAACCAATGCCCTGCTCTCCCAACATGGAAAAGAAGTAACGGGCATAGGGCTGGTCGTTGCCTATTTCCGCTACAAACAACGGGTTGTCATCACGAGCATACAGCTCAAGCACTTTAGTGGCGGTTTTATGATCGCGAAAATAGATATCCGGGGAAATCATATCGATATGCGGTGCTGCTACCTTCCACAAATCAATCACGTTGTCGGTTGGCCCCCCCATCGAATAACCGTCGCCAGGATTAAACGGGTTGCGCAGCGCCACATTCACATTCATGGGCAGGTCTTTGATTGCCTGGCCTGCTGCTGCAATTTCATTCACATACCGGCCAATGTGCCAGGCGTGGAAATACTCATCGGCATCGCTACCGAATACCGTCTGCCACGAACCGTTGTTCACACCCAAAGCCTGAGTGAGCTCAACGGGCACAGGTTGTTCAAAAGCCTCATTTGCCAATTCAGAGAAGTCGCGTTTACTGCCGTAGGTGCCTACTTCGTTCTGTACTTGCACCATGATCACCTGATGCGAAGGATCGCTATCGCGCAAGTAGGTCATTAACTGCACAAACGCTTTCTTGTCGGCCTCCAGTGTGGCTTTGCCATGCGGCGACAAGGAATTAAGCAGCTTGCCGTCTTTGGTTATTACCCGGGGAAAGCGCTGGTTATCCAGCTTTACCCAGGCAGGGGCGTAATGAGGTGCATTGTTTTTCCAGGTCGCAAACCAAAGCAATACTAACTTCACATCATGAGCTTTCGCTTCGGCAATTAGCGTGTCCAGATAGCTAAAATCAAAGCGCCCTTCTTCGGGTTCAATTTGTTCCCAGGCCACCGGGATCCCCAGCGTATTAGCATGCATTTTATCCACTACCGGCCACACATCGGGCAGTGCAGCAGGATAATTTGCCGAGTTATTGGTTTGCGCACCCAGCATTAAAAACGGCTTTCCATCTACCTGAAACTGGTGCTTACCCTGCTTAGTAACAATGACCGGCAGTGGTGTGGCTGAAGCCTGTAGTCCACTGCTTTGTGGCCCCTGTCCGGTACTGCTGCAACCTGTCAATATGGCGCTCACTATGAGTCCTGCGCCGAAGAGGTTTTGTTTAAATGTGTTCACGTCTACTCCTGAAAACGTTAGCACTGGCTCACCAGTGATTGAATTTGTGTCGCTATACGCTGCAAAAACTGTTTGCCTGACGCTTGAGATACCGCATTCAACAGCGGCTCGAAGGCCAGCTCATTGCTACTGGCTAATGCCAGTGCTTCTAACCACCGCTGGCGATGGATCATGGCGTCAGGAGGCACGGTGCAGCGGGCCGATTCGTTAAACAGTGCGAGGGCCTGAGTCAGTGGTTCAGGCAACTGTGGTAACACCTGCCAGGGTTTGCCTGTTTCCTGCTGCCGGGTTGCCATTGCGCTTAGCAACAAACAACTAAAGTCCCGAACGTGCTTGCAGTCTTGCTTAGTGCTTCGGTTGAATGCCCGCCCCCAGGTAGCAGGGGCAGGCAGACAGGGCACCACGTTTAAAAATCGTTCAATGATTCGATGTGTAATGTGCAGTGTGGACATACCCGGCACATTAATATGATAAGCCGCCGGGCCAACGGCCAGACAGTTGTGCGACACCGGCTCACGAACACCCGACTCACTTTCACCGGCAACACTATGAGATGCAGCAAAGGTAACCGTGCGTTTTACACCGCCTATGTGTTGGGTTTGATAGTAGCCTGCATCGTTTACACTAACGGCAATACCCGGTGTGTTCGACGCACTCTGCTCTGTTGTTTCATCTACGTGGCACACAGGTAAGTGTGCATGCCAGCTTTCGTATGGTTGCTTCAGTTCCTGCCCAATCACGCGTGCTTGCGACCCGGTAGCATCCAATACCCAATCGCACTGAATTCGCTGGTTATTACTTAATAATAAGGTGGTGATATCGCCGCTATGTGGACAACGTTCAAACGCAATATCGTTAGACGACACAAACGTGACGCCACGCTCTAGCGCTTGTTGGGTTAAAAACGCACAATAGGCCTCTGTATCGACAACAGCGCCCAGCTCAAAACTGTTGCCCAGTGCGCCCTGCTGACCGGAAGGAAACACAACTTTTCCAGCTTTGGCCGTGGCAGTAGCAAACGAGGTTTCAACTGATGCGGATTCACCCAGCCAACGCTTTATTTGATGCAGTTCAATGCCATTGAATAACGGCAGCCTTGTATCGTTTGCCAGCCAGACCGGCTCGTTTGGGCAACTGGCAGTTGCAAGCGACATGGCATTAAAAAACGCCACGCCCTGACTTTGCATAAATGCCCGCTCGGGTATTTGATAGCGGCGATGAAACTCGAACAAGTGGCTGTTGCAAGTATGCAGAGACGCCTGTTTAGCCGTTGCTGTTGTTAATGAGACAACGCCCACTTTTATCCCAAACGGTTTGAGCGCTGTTGCGAATGCCACTGCGGTGCTAAGGCCGTGTACATCGTCACCCACTACCCAAATCGATTTCAGTGCGCGGGTATGGGTATTTGTCGGCGTATCAAACAAATCGGCCTGCGTTAATCTGCTCATACCCGTTCTCCCGCCTGCATACCGCTTTTCTGAAGCGGTGTCCGAGCAACCAGTGACGACAAGTAGTCATCCATATTGGGCAGCGTGGCAACCTGAACGGCAATGTCTGATGTTAACTGATTCAGCATGCCGATTAACTGTTGAGGTGGTATGGCTGCAACCCGGCTATCGACATGTTTGGGATGCAAGTGCTGGCCGATACACACCGCAGGCCAGAGTCCGTATTGTTGTTTATCTACCAGACCACATTCGCGGAAAGCTGCGATCAGCTCAGTCAGGCTATCGGGTATATTGATGACCTGACAGTCGCGCCAAAATGGCGTGTCATGTCGCTGTGTCAGGTAATAATGCAAAATAATAAAATCGCGGATAACCTGATACTGCTCGGTTAATTCCCGGTTGTACTGATTGCGGCCCGCATGGGTATGCGCGCCGGGTAAATGTTCAAGAAACTTGGCGATCCCCATTTGAATGAGGAAAATACTGGTAGACTCCAGCGGCTCCAAAAAGCCTGCAGATAACCCTATTGCCACACAGTTTTCTACCCATAACTGTTTGCGGCAACCCGCTTTAAAATCCAGAAAACGTGCCTCTGCCAGCGCTTCACCGGGCAATGTTGAGCGCAATGTGTGTTCGGCTTCTTCATCGCTAATATAATCACTGCAAAACACGTAACCATTGCCAATTCGATGCTGTAGCGGTATTTGCCATTGCCACCCGGCGTCTCTTGCCATGGCTTTGGTATACGGGCGGCTGGGCCCGTCTTTTTCACACGGTAACACCACCGCCCGATTGGTTTTCAACCATTCAGACCAGTCGATAAACTCAGCTTGTGAGTAGTCACCTATCAACAGGCTGCGAAAACCGGTGCAATCGATAAACCAATCCGCGATGATTTCCTGCCCGTTATCTAGTGATAGCGCTGTGATAGGGCCCCCCTGGTGCGCGCGCTTCACTTCTCGAATTTGTGTTTCGACGCGCTCAACCTGTCGTTGTTCGGCATACTCTCGCAAAAATCGCGCATAGGCACTGGCATCCAAATGGTAGGCATAAGTGTAGGTTGATAACAACTGCTCCGGGGAGGCATGTGGTGGCGAAAACTTGCGCTGCCGGGCAGCGACGGCCGCCACACTGAAGGATTCAATAGGTACATCCAGCCCTTGTAAGCTGGCAGCCTGCCACAAATGATGAAACTCAATGCCCGATAACGGCTTGCCAAGTTCACCAAACGGGTGAATATAACTGTCGCCCTGCTTTCCCCAATGGGTAAACTCAATACCCAGCTTACAGGTTGCCGACGTAGCGGCGATAAACTCGTCCTCGGCTATACCAAGGGCGTCATTAAACTGTCGGATATGCGGAATGGTTGACTCGCCCACGCCTACAGTGCCAATTTGCGCCGATTCCACCAGCGTGATGCGGTAGTGTGAGCGAGGCAAGCGATTTGCCAGCGCCGCCGCTGTCATCCAGCCAGCAGTGCCGCCTCCGGCAATGCAAATGTGTTGTGGGTGAGTAACCAAACCGCGTTCCTTATCTCATTGGGTGACTCAGTTGAGCCACCCACTGTCCTGCTTAGAAGTTAGCACGTAGCGACAATGCATAGCGAACGTCGTTTACGTGATAGGCACCGTAATGATTACCCGGACCATTTTGCTTCATGATATTTTTAGTAACGGTATCGGCCAGGTTATTGGCTTCCAGTACCACTGTGTAATTATCATTAATCTTATAAGCAATTGAGCCATCCAGATAACCGGTAGGTGCGTTAAACAACGGCAGCGCCCAGGAGTTGTCATCGGCCTTGAAGCCGTTGGCACGGGTAGACATCAGGAACTCGTCGCGCCAGTTATAGGCTAAACGAATCGACCAGTTGTCTTTTTCATACATACCCACCAGGTTAAACGCCCGCTTCGACAAGCCCTGATAGGGCATGGTGCTGTAGGTAGAACCATCGGTATCGTAGGGGCGAGTATCATTACCCAGCTTAGTGCTGGAATCGATATAGGTATAGTTCGCCTGAATACCCAAGCCATCGAACGGAGCAGGCAGATTGTTAAAGAAGTGGTTAATCGTTAACTCAGCACCGGCAATATCGGCTTCGCCTGTGCTTACTGGCCAGGAAGCATTGTAGGTGTAACCACCGTATTCAATCTGACTCTGTGAGTACACCTGATAGCCCGAAATGTCTTTGGTAAACAAGGCTGCATACATGGAGTTTGATTCGTCGTAATACCACTCCAGCGACAAATCGAACTGCGTTGACATCATTGGATTCAGATACGGGTTTGAATCGGCGCTTAAGGTTAAATCGTAATCATCCGGCCCTAATGGTTCACCCGCTTCCTGCTTGCCCTGACTGGATTCCTTGACCGTTGCACTTAAGGTTAAGTTAGCACCCATTGAATTGAAATCAGGCCTTGCCATGGATTTAGACGCCGCAAAGCGAAGCAGTAAGCCTTCATCCAGCTCCATTTTCAGGTTAAAGCTGGGTAGTACTTTGGCGTAGGAATGCTCGGCATCCAGATCTTCATAGGCACCGTTACCAAATTCGGTAACGAACGGATACTGCAAATGACCATGCGCGACGTTTTTAGTGTGTACGTAACGCACACCAACATTACCACTGATGGGGAATTTACCGTCCGTATAATCGTAATCCACCATGGCGTATAGTGCCGTGGTTTTCTCCGACTGGTTATTTTGCCACTGATCATCGCCTAAATTGCGCTGCGACCAATACGCCCAGCCAGCCCAGTCTGCATACACAAACTTGTCCTGCAGGGTTTCATAACTTTGTGGGTAATCGCGGGCATAAGCCACAATTGGCGCATACACGTTGGCTGGTGATGGTACGCGGCCACCAAAGAAGTTATCAAAGGTATTCAGGTTCAGCTCGGACGCGTCCGGCGTGATATTCTCCTGCCCTTCCACAATACCGCCTTGCAACCAGCTCACTGCCAGTGCGCTCCAGTTGTAACCGGTGTCGGCATTGTCTGCACGAGAGTCGCTGTAACGTCCGCCAAAGCGAACTGCCGACAGTAATTTCATTCCCGTATAATAAGTAAGATCCAGATCTACCGCGGTCATGGTTGCTTCGCGGTCATACTGGTTATCCATCTGGAAGTTCCAGTTATAGTTACCAGGGGTAGCAAGATACTCGTTATCAGAATTCACTTTAGGCAGTGAGCCACGGAAATCCACGTCGATATAAGGCACCAGAATTTCAGTAGCAACGGTAGAATCCAGACCTTTGGAGGTGGAGTTTACGCGTTGCACAGAGCTTTCCACCTTCCAGGCATCATTAAACCAACGATAGCGCAGAGCGAAGTCTTCGGTTTTCGCGGTTTGGTCCGACACGCGAACGTCTGATCCCATTGGAATACCACCGTCCTGATAAAGACGGCCATATTCCAGTACATTGTCATCGCCAAATACGGAGTCAGTGGTTGCTTGCACAGCAAACGGATCATTTCCTACGAAGATAGCGTCTTCGTTCCAGGTCATGTCGTAGTCACTCACGAAATACGTAAAGGTAACTTCGTGATCTTCTTTGGGCTCCCATTGCAAGGCTGCATAGCCACCAGAGCGTTTACGGTTAAAGTACATGGTCCGCCAGTCGGCACCGCGCGGTACATAGACCGTTTCACCTTCATGACCTTCAATGTTATCGCGGTAGAAAAACGGGCGAACATACATTGAATCGTTGCGGGTAGACAATTCAGACTGGGCAACATCTAGCAACAAGCCCACCTTACCTGCACTGGTCTCCCAGGTATTGGAATACAGCGCTGAAAAGGCTGGCTTGGTCTCTTCTATTAAGTCACCGTAGTTAGCGGTTAACGTAACCGCTGTATGTTGCTCGTTATCATGAAATGGCAGACGGGTTTCCAGGTCGATGGTACCACCGATACCGCCTTCAATTTGGTCGGCCGACGGGCTCTTATACACGTTTACTGCACTGAGTAGCTCTGGTGGTACATCACCAAAACTCAGAGTACGGCCACCATTGGCACTAAAGGTACTACGCCCGTTTAATTCGCTTCGCACCTGGGTTAAACCACGTACAATAACGCCGTTACCTTCAACCGAGAAGTGTTCCGGGTCGCCTTGGGTCATGTAGCGATCGATGGCCACACCCGGTATGCGTTGCAGTGTTTCGGTAACACTTCGATCCGGCAGTGCACCAATATCCAGGGCACTGATACCATCCATGATTTTGTCTGACGACATTTTGGCTTCGGTGGCGGTAATAATACTTGAGCGCATGCCGCTAACTTCAATCACCTCAACGACGTCTTCGTCTTCCGTGGTTTGTGGCTCTGCTTCTTGTGCCAGAGTAGCTGAGGCATGGGTAAGTAGCCCCAGCGCACTGAGGACACACAAGGAAGTGCGTGTTCGGCTGAACATGCAACCTTTGTGTTGGTCGGTGTGCGTTTCTTTCATTTGTATCTCCCATTCGCTTTTGTTTTTACTGCCGTGCTGGTAAGAACACTGACAGACATCTCGAGCAAGATGCCCCTGCAGGGACAATGCGCTCTATACTTTGCCTTTGCGTTGAATGCGGTATGACTGTTCTGCACTGATAGCCAGCGTCACACGGCGACCCTGCTGTGTAACCGCAATGCGATTACCAGCCTTGTCCGCAAACTCAAACAGTCCGGCATCCAACGGCAACGTTATGGTTACCTGCTGTGACCGGGGTGAAGAAATCGTGGCCTCGGCCAACTGGCCGCTTTGCCAGGCCATGGCAACGGTTATGTCTCCCATGGCTTTAATGCCGCTAACCTGACCGTTTGGCCAATCGCCAGGCAATGCAGGTAAAAGCTGCAGCGCACCGGGCTGGCTTTGCAGCAACATTTCAGTGATCCCCGCAGTGGCACCAAAGTTACCGTCGATTTGAAACGGCGGATGGTTGTCCCATAAATTAGGCAGTGTGCTGTGGCGTAGCTGCTCAATTAACAACTTGTTTGCTCTGTCGCCGTCGTACAGGCGTGCCCAAAAATTGATTTTCCAGGCTTTGCTCCACCCTGTTCCCCCATCGCCACGCGCGTTAAGTGTGTGTCTGGCGGCTTCTGCCAGTTCAGGCGTTCGCTCGGGTGAGATTTCCTGATCGGGATGCAAGGCATACAAATGCGAAATATGACGATGCTGGCTGGTCATGTCGTCAATATCAGCCTGCCATTCCTGAAGCTGCCCGTACTGGCCTATGTTCAAGCCGCTGGCAAGGGCCGACAGGGTGTCGGCTAGTTCAGCAGCGTGCTCGGTATAACCCAGTTTTACCGCGGTTTTATAGGTATCGCGCAGTAACGCACCAATAATCTGCTGAGACATCGCCGCCCCTACCGTAAAATCGCCATGCTCCGGTGAATAGGAAGGCGCAACGACTAACATACCGCTTGTGGGATCCGTTACTAACGCATGCATCCAGAACCGGGCAGCGCCCCACATCACCGGCCACGCGCGCTCTTGCAGGAAAGTCTCATCCACTGTATACAGATAGTGCTGATAAAAATGCGCTGCCAACCAGGCATTGGCCTCAGGTTGCCAGAAGGCGGTTGGCCAGGAAATTAGCCCTGTAAAGCCCCAGATATTGGTGTTGAGCAGCAGTGTCCAGCCTGGGGCATTGAATAACCGACCAGCCGTTTGTTCAGCAGGTTCTCGCAGCCCTTCAACAAAATCGAACAGCGGTATGCCGGCTTCCGACAAATTGGTCATGTCGGCCAGCCAGTAATTCATTTGCAAATTGATATTAACGTGATAATCCGCACTCCATGGTGCCTGAGTATAGTTGTTCCATACCCCCTGAAGGTTCGCCGGTAACGCTCCCTTGCGCGAAGAGGCGATTAACAAATAACGGCCAAATTGATAATAAAGCTGAGTAAGCTGGCGGCGCATTGCCGGTGTGGCCGTGTCGTTGATGACGGCACTGAGCAGTGCGTCGGTATTGGTATTAACTGGCGTATGCTCTAAACACAAGTTCACCCGGGAATACAATGCCTGATGGTCGGCAATATGTTCATCGCGCAGGGCGCTATATCCTTTGCTTTGGGCAGCAGCCAAACGAGCAGTTAGCGTTTTGTGTGGATGTTCCCCGCGGTACTGCGGATAAGTATTTGCGTAATTAGTGGCGCTTACCACCATCAATGTGAGCGATTGCGCGTTGTCTACTTTCCAGCCATTTTCCGTTGGTGTTAACACGCCGCCGTGCTGCGTTGCCGCTATCTGGATTTCATAAGCCAGCTGGTTATCGTGGAGGTTACCACTTATTACCAAATGGTCATGTTGCCAGCGGTAATTGACGGAGCGGTTATCCGCAAGCACTGGCACAACGGTTGCCGACAGGCGTTGCGAACCTGCCGCTGTATACTGTGCAGCCACAACCTGACTGGGGTAATTAACAAAAAACTCGCGTTCGTAACGGGTTTTCTGCTGTTGATATGACACGGTAACCAGGCCAGTGGCCATGTCCAGCTGACGGCGGTAATCACTCACATCACCCTGGTGTTCAAACAGTACATCAATGTCTAACATCGACTGGTAACTGCCGTACCCTCTTGGATCGCGGCCAATTTGATCGGCTACATCCTGTGGCGACATAGCCCGTGTGCTAAGAATATTGCGGGTAACGTCTTGCAGTGATTGCTGATAAGTAGCGGTGTTTTCAGGCCAGCCGAAATCGTACCCTTCGCGACTGCCGGGGCCACCAGTCCACAGCGTCTTTTCAGAAATATTGAGCTTGTCTGTAGCAATACCACCTAACACCGTTGCGCCCATGTAACCGTTGCCAATTGGCAAGCTATGCGCTTCCCACTCGTTGCCGGGCGTAGTGAAAACAAGCGAATGATCAACATTGCATTGCAGTGAACCTGGCGCACTGTCGGCTAACACCGGATTCGATGAGGTGGGAGTGACGTCGGTCTGATTGGAACAAGCAGTTAACAAGGTGCATGAAATCAACACGCTCACACCACAAGAAAGCGCTTTCTTTGACAGACAAAATGAAGTCAGGGCGGCTTTGCACCGGCCTGACAAGCCAGAAAGGAAAACGTTTACAAATTTAGCTAAAATAACCATGTGGTATGTAAAATTTTTGTGAAAAGCGTGATTTTTCGAAATACTACGTAGCTAAAATTTGTTTATCAATGAAATTCATAAAGATTAAAAAATAAAATAACTCGCTTGTTAAATTTGATACACAAATCGCACTTACACGGTTAGCTCAGTCTTTAGTTTTTATTGATTCAAGAGGGAATAAGGCGCGAAAATCAACCTGCAAACGGATTGGTATTGCAAGCAAAAAATACAAGATTTTGCCAAACAGCAACGGGAATATTGCGTGCGTATTACGGATAGCAGTTTTAACATAAACGCCTGCACACCTATACAAACCTCGGCGCAAACGTTTTCATTTTGAAACCCATTTCCTTATTTGAAACAAAATAAGCCGTGTAGGTTTTACTGCAAATGCCAGAGCCTGGTTACTCTATTACAGAATAACTACACTCCTGATCTTTAATCAGAGGACTCAGTCTTGTTCATGCCATACACAATCCGCTGCAAAACTACATGCTATCGGCGACAGCCCTTAATAACAGCGTTCATTTTCTCCGCGCAGCCATTTTTGTCCGTCGAGGTACAGATTGTCCGTCAGTACTAATTGAAAGCTGGCCTGTTTGCCATTTACATATGAGAGAATCAATAAACCGGGCTGATCCAGGTTTCCTTGCGCCTGCCAGGTGCCTGTATTGCCATCGCTCATCGCGCCGCTAAAGCCATCCATACTGAAGCCGCCGGCATTAAACGAGGTTGCAAAACTGCCGTCACTGCATAACCACATTTCCTGCTTTTCATGGTAACCCGAACCAGTGTAAAAACGGGCTATATAGCGTCCTTGCATATACTGTTGCCAGCCCCCCGCATTGCGATCCTGTTCAGGTACCACGGGGGCAGACACTTCAATGCCTGCGGTGATTGCAGTTGTTAATTGCTTTAGCTCAGACGTCATTGAGGAGGCGAATACAATGGCAGCAAGGCTCAGCCCTTCACGTAATTCAGTGGCAGACACGTAAGCAGTCAGCGCTATTGCAGATCCCATAACCTGATAATCATTCACCACAATGCGCTGGGATGTTTGCGTTACTGACACTTGTGGTGCACCGGAAGGTTGTAAATAGGTGCCTTCGTCGAGGGGTATCGCCTGCCCCATCATACTTTCGATTTGGGTCTGATTAAAACGCTCGAACACCAGTAACATCGACGCTTCACCGTTAAGGGCATCGAGTACAATTGCACTTGATCCTTGCGGCAAACCACCCTGCCAGCCTTGCGGTATGGTAACGGATATGCCCAGTGTGGAGGACGTAAGTTCGGTTCCACCAGAATAGAGTTGCCCGGCTACGATCTCTTCACCGTGTGCCAAAGGCAGGAGACTCGCCATTAAAAAAGCCGCGAAATACCATCCCTGTTTCATAATCACATCCTCGTTGTTAGTACATAATACCCATTCGTAAAGAAGTGTAGCAGCTAATCAACGCGCATAAAAAAGCCCGATAGCATCGGGCTTAGATAATTTAATGTACATCTTACCGGAACAAGACTTTTTCTTTGTTGAACCAATACACGCAGAAGAACAATAAACCTGCGGCTATTAGTGCTGTGGAGGAAAAAATCGCGACTAACTGGAAGTAATCCATGGTGCCTTTGATCAGCTCTTTAATGGCCAACGCTACGTTTGTAAGCGGCACCCAGGCCCAACCGCCTTTAAGCTCAACACCTGGCAAGGTTGCAAAGATCACCGGGATGATCACTGCAAACACCAGAGGGGTCATGTAACCCTGCGCTTCTTTAAAGCTTCTTGCATATATGGATAAGCTAAGCAATACCGCAGAGAAGATGGCAACAACCGGCACCAGCATAAAAAACATCAGAATAAAGTCGATAGCGCCAATCGCGCTCATAAATTCTGCTACAACTTTAAAAGCCATTCCCTGACTCAACACCATGCCCCACACTGCCATGCTACTTACCGTGATTAATGCAGACGTAACACCTGCAAACGCAATGGTTAAGAATTTACCCAACACTAAATGATGCCGTTCGATTGGCGAAATCAATAGGGTTTCCAATGTACCGCGCTCTTTCTCTCCCGCACCTAAATCGGTGGCAGGGATCATGGCGCCTTGTAAACACAGCATAAAAATGAAGTAAGGGATCATACCGCCGATTTTTTCCCCCCAGTTTTCGCGTTTGTCCGCCACGTCCACTTTTTCAATTACAATGGGATCCATCAGGGCAACTTGCTGCTCTTCGTTTAAGCCCAGCGACGCAAAAGCTTTGGTTTTACTGGCCTGGGCAAATCCTTCAACAATTTTATCGAGGCGCTTACGCACCATATTCAGCCCGGCGTCATTCAAATAAAGTTGCAACTTTATTTGACCGCTGGCCAGCGCGTCGTCGCTAAAGTTATCGGGGATCACCAACACAAAGTCGGCTTTCTCGGCTTTAACATACGCTTTAATATCATCATCAACGTTAATCAAGACTTCATTGAACATGTCAGATGCAGACAATTGTTCAGCCAGCGCCGGGGCATATTGCGCACCAATGACGGCGTAGTTAAGCACCTTATTTTCGGCTTTATCCACGGCTTTACTCATGAAAAAGATCGCGATTCCAATGAGTAATGGAAACACCAGAATGGGCAGCGCAATCATAAAAAACAGAGTTTTGCGGTCGCGCAGTAACTCTTTAATTTCTTTTAACATTACCATCCACATGTTATTTCGCTCCCTGTTCTATTATGCGCATAAACGCTTTGTGTAATGAGCCATCGGATTGAGCTTTAAACGCTTCAAAGGTGTCAGAAAAGTGTGTTTTACCGTGATGGATAACCGTAACCCGGTCGCACAGTTCAGACACTTCGTCCAGGTGATGGGTAGAAAATATCACCGGCACCCCTTTGTCTTTGAGGCCTTTAATAAAATTCAGTACTGTTTGTGCCGCCATAATATCCAGACCGGTAGTAGGCTCATCCAGTATCACTACTTTTGGATCGTGCACTACTGCGCGGGCAATAGCTGTTTTTTGTTTCATACCGGTAGAGAAGTTTTCGCAGCGTCGGTCTAAAAAGCTGTGCAAGTCCAGTAAGTCAGCAAGTTCGGTAATTTTGCGATCAATTTGCTCAGCCGACATGCCATGCAACTGGCCAAAATAGGCTATGTTTTCACGCCCGGTTAAACGGCCATACAAGCCGGTAGAACCCGACAGAAAACCAATCATTTTGCGCGCCAGCACCGGGGTTTTCACCACGTTGGTACCGTCTATAATAATGTCGCCCGCATCCGGTGTGAGCGCGGTAGACAACATGCGCAGTGTGGTAGTTTTGCCAGCGCCGTTCGGCCCAAGTAATCCCAGTACTTCACCCGACGAGCAATGAAACGACACGTTTTCCACTGAATGGAAAAAACGCCCTTTTAACCGTGGATCTTTCTTCTCTTGTTCACTGAGTTTTTTCGGGTTTTCCACCGCAAACTTTTTGGCAAGTTGAGAAATATCTATCATGAGTTTTCCCTGTTGTTATCGTTATTCTAAGCAACGTTCAATACCAGACTGACCGGCTTCGTGTCTTTCAGACATGCCTTCACGTGGGGAAACAGCCTGAAAATGAAAATTCGTTACACTTTTTCACTCCCTCTGCTCCCCAATATCAGTATACTGATAATCAAATTACAATAATTCGATTAAATGTTACAAATTATAAGGAGTCACGGATGTCTGAGGTTACTAACCCAATACAGGCTTGTAACGACATATTCTTTAAGCCTAACGGGGTGTTTAAAGCGGTAAACGAACACAATAACTGGTCGTGGGTACCGTTTCTGATTGTGATTGTACTAAGCGTGTTGCCAGGCTATTTGTTTATTAACTTTGTGGATTTTAGCTGGTATCAGAATATGCTGATTGATACCCAGTACGGTGAAATGAGTCCAGCAGAGCAAGACCAGATGCGCATGGGCATGCAACAATCAGCTATACAAATGTTTATGCTGATTGGCGGTATTCTTGGCCCAATTGTGGTTAACGCCGTGGTTGCCCTGTATTTACATTTAATGACCAAATCTGACGAACAAAACCTCAACGGGTTTACCGACTGGTATGGCTTTACCTGGTGGGCGAGCATGCCGGCTGTTATCAACGCCTTATTAGCTATTGCACTCATTGCGCTGTCTGAGAACCATCAGGTATTACCCACCATTATCAGTCCGTTGTCGGTGGCTTACTGGGCTGATGTGCAGATGTCGTCTGAGTGGTTCGGCTTCGCCCAGTCTTTGCGCCTTGAAAGCCTGTGGACCATTTACCTGATTGCGGTAGGCATTGCGCAGTGGACCAGTTTCTCCACTAAAAAGGCCACGATCATTGCCTGCGCTCCATTCGCGGTTATCTGGGCAATTTGGTTAGTGGTTAATCTGATCTAATCTGAGTTTTATATCAATGAGAAGCGGGCCTCGATGGCCCGTTTTTTATTGTGGTTTTGTCTACGCCTGTGCGGTTATACCGGAATGATCGGTAGTTGCATTGTAGGCTTTGCGTTTGCCGACAGCGGTCTAAAATACTCAGTATTTGAATAAAACGCGTTATTTTGCAGTTCAAACCAACCGGGGATCCCCAGCACAGGCAGTGGTTTTAGTATGTGTTTACTATGTAATCCGTCAAAGTGCACCAGCCGTTGTTCAAGCGCGTGATCTGCCATCTGATACTGTTGCTGCGCTGAAACCTGCGTAA
>NZ_JBLBUE010000048.1:0-22832 GCF_047290655.1 Alteromonas sp. AMM-1
AAAGGGGAATCAATGCGAAAAACACTGGCGACCGTTGACGCCACTTGAACACTTAAGGTAAAAAACGACTAGCCAACGATGCGTTGATCTGAGGTGTTCAAATAAAACCGGAATGGCTGTTCAAGTTAATCGGAATGCGCAGCGCCAGTTAGCAGTACAAAAATCTTCATATATGCCTGCATACTTAAAGTCGCAAAGTCTATTCTTCTCTCATGCCTCTTGTTCTTATTGACTTCTGTAAGGTTTTCAACAGATCTATTGTATTGATTTGGATGCGCCCCTTTTACACTATCTTTCCATTCCTCGAAGGTAGCAAGTCGCCCTTCAACAAAGTTATAGATAACATTTGGCTTATTTGAGTAAGGTGTAGAAGTGTTACCCCCCTGTGAGTGAAAAACGAATGTTTCATAGCCATCCATCTTCAACTTAAAGGGAAAATTTTCTTCTTCCTCAACAAACTGATGAAGTCGTCGCGCTAACCTAATTGTAACCCTCATGTATTCCCGAAAGTGTTTTTCAGTAGGCGGTTTGCTATGGCCTCTTCTTGATTTTAGCCGAGGAACTCTCTCAGTAATGTATGCTGAATCATCTTTGCTGTAGTGAGCGCGAATGAGTCTTCTGAAGTTACCTTGTCTATCAGAAGCCATTTTACTAGTAATATTCCCAAGCTTTAACTGATGAGACAGTTCCAGCGATAAAACTTTATAGGCGCGTCTACAGTTTTCACGACTTTCAGCAAAATCAGACAAACCGTTACTGTCACAGAAGTTGAATACGTATTTAAAACCTTTTAATGCGTGCAGCCTTGTTGCATCTCTGTAGCGGCCATGTGATATGTAGTCGAATAAGCTGAATAATAAATTAACTCTTTCTCTACGAAATGAAACCAAATCAACTGGTGTCGGTTTCTGAAAGTCCTTCCATGTACCTGCTTTGTCTACTCTTTTCGAATATGCGAAACATCCAATATCATAAGGTCCCACTAAAACAGAGTCGTTCAATTTGACTCTGACTTTTTCAGGATGCTCAATTTCCTCTCGTAGCTGTGCTGGTGTGAGGACGATTGTTTCTCTTGTTACCAACCTTTCTCGATTTACTGACACTGTTACAACTCTACTCCAGTGGTTCCAAACTCTTCTTCAAAATCCTTGAAAATATAATCTTCATAGGCATTTTGAGCTTCTTGTCGTTCATCGAAGTTTTCAAAAAGGTTTAAATACGATTGTGTAACGTTAATGTCCTTATGGCAAAGCCTCACCATTACATCCCTAATTATTTGATCAAACCTTCTAGGACGCTCCTGTAAACCAGCTTCAACTCTTGCCTCTTCAATCTTCACAAGGTTTTCGTAGTAACGCAGCGCATAAGTAGCTCTTAACCAATGAAACACAAAGTCTTTTGGAAAGACGCTCGAAGCGAAACGTTCTATCTTTTGGCACAAAACGTCTGTTCGTTTTCCTTTTGGTCTGGTGCCCTTACGAAGAACTTTGTAACGAGGATCGCACTTAGCCATGTAGTGACAATTACCTTTCTCAGATATGAATATGTACAAGTCTTCATTGGGCATCGTATCGAGGTCAGGATGCTCTTTTGAGTAATTTTCTTTAAATTTTTCCCTGCGTTTTTTAGCAATCGAACTGTTGGCGTAGACTTTAATATCTTCGGCCAGATTAGCAGGTACATAAAACGTATATTTTCTGCTGAATTTCGTATCGATACCTGTACCGGGTCCAGCCGTAATTTGATAGGTATTATCTTTGCCAATCAATGCTTCTTTCTTAAATAAATCAAGGTGTTTCATTCTTAACGTTAGAACTGTCTGTTTTCGCACTCCGGTAAAAAGTGACACTTGCGCTATCAAACGCTCATCAACAGTGAATTCATCTCGTTTTAAAATGCGAACCAACTCTTCTCGCTCAGCAGTTGTTAGTGGCCTTAAGTCTTCACCCTCATCTCTCACTTTTTCCGCTGATACAGGAGATGCGACATTAGACTCTGAAATAGTCTGAGAGCGTTTCAACCTTTTAACGGAGCTTGTTCCTGTTCCAGTATTGAATTGGTGACTGTATTCTTCGACTTGATCAACTCTGTCAATATCATTCTCGTATCCATATTGCTTAAATAGCCATTTGAAGAAGTAATACACTTTTCCAGTTCTATCATTAATCGTCCCAGCACCGATTTTACCGCTATCAACTAAATGGTTGAAATATCTATAAGTCGGCCTATGAATTGCCCTACGTGCTGAAAAGTCCCGGTAATCGATATCTTGGTTTTCACAAAATATTAAGTAATCAAGCAAAACAGCAGCGATATCTTGAATTGAGTCAGTTGCACTAGCTAAGTTTCTAACTTCAGATGCAATACTCCACATATACATATTTGCCTCAATCCAAGGCCGTCCATCTTTATGGAGTAAGAAAGGAAAATTGTAGATAGAGTCATCTTCAGCGATGCGAGAAGATATGGGGACATAAGAATAAGAATATGCAGTGCTCTCTCCATCCAAATCATATTCGACGGAATGAAGGAGAGAGTCTGAGTACTGATTAACAAAGTAGATGTCTGCACTTACATTAGCTGTTCGACGAATATAAGTAATGCGCTGGTCTCTTCTTAGTTCCATTTCTTACTGCTCCTGACATGTGGACATCAATTGTCAACGAGCATAATAGTTCACCTGACTTAGTCAACAAGTATTTTTGTTCTCATTCTTTTGCTTTCAAAATCTGTCAACCAGTTAATTATTCCCCTAACCTTGTCAACGAAAGTTGTTCTCATAAGTTTGGGATAGCGGCCTTTCATCTCTTTGCGCACCTCTGCATAACTCCCTTTCCAGAAGCCCGGTAAGTCGTCAGTGGTCTGTATTGGCCGGTTGGCCGGCGAGAGCAATTCAACCGTCACCGTTTGTCGACCATTCGCCACGCAAACCGGCTCGCTACTGCCATACACTTCCTGAATTTTCACCGCCAACACCACCCGGGTAGCGTTCTCATACCGCAATGACCGACTAGTGCCACTTGGCACCGTGATCGCCTCTGGAAGTTGCATATTCAGCGCTTCCTGAAGTGCCCAGGGCAACGATTGAACCACTAGCTTATCCCACGCTAATTGCTTTAACTGCGCAACCGACTGACACGCCTGAAGCGCGCTGTGCACAGTGTCACTGGCAAGTACCCAGCTATCCGTAGGATCAGGCCAGGAGCAAGGTTCACCGTAGCTTTTATATTCAAGATTAAGCATTCTTGCCATCGACAATCGATGTAAAACGGGTATCAACAGCGCGGAATTTGGCCAATCCTTTATGGGTCTTGCGGCAAGCCAATCACGCCAAAAATCGCCTCGGGAAGTAACGTCTGCTTTGGCTAGCGGCACACTGCTCAGCACAATATCGCCAAATCGCAATTGCTTTTCCGCCCGCAACGTATCCGCAGCAGCATCGTAGTACAACACTTCCTTGTTGAAGAACAACCCGCCAAAATGCGTCTTCAACAAAGCGATATCAATTGCCAGCGCCGAGCGTATTTGCATCACTGCACCGCGGTGCTGACCGTTAAGTACCGCTAGCCATTCCCCGCTAACATGGGCATCCTCTGGCAGCTCTGCGCCTACGCCAGAGGCCAGCTTAAGCGTGCCGTTAGGTTGCATGCGTGCCACCCAGTCCGGATTGATTAATGCTACCGCAACAGCCAGTTTGTCAGCCGATACGTTAAACAGGGCTGCCTTGTCGGCCTGACCACCCAGCACTTTAATGAGTCGCATTGCCTGATCTGCCAAACGTTGTCTGGTACCGTCCGGTAGTTGCCTGAGCCCAGTCTGTAGGTCCCAATCTGGCATTTTGGGCGGATCTTCAGATAGCGCGGCAATCACGCTCCCTGCCACTAACCAGTCTTTGTCGCCTGTTTCTGTTGTCAGTCGACTCGCCGCCAGTAACATACAGGCGGTGCGCGGTTGCACCGGTAACTGTGCCGCGTCGCGCCCTAGTGCAGTGATCTCTGTACTGTCATTAAATGCACCCAGTTGTATCAGGGCATGCGTGGCAGATTGCCGTTGCGCGTCAGACGGCATGTCAAGTAGTGCGAGGTCTTTTACAGGGGTGCCCCAGGCCGCTGCTTGTAGCACGAGGCCCGTAATGTCCTGCGTATGGATATCAGGCTGACTGAACTTGCGTAACCGCCCATGTGTTTCCTCATTCCATAACCGAAAGCACTTCCCTGCCGAAAGTCGTCCTGCACGGCCTTTTCGTTGTTCCGCCGAGGCCTGGGATATCATCTGCAGTGATAACTCGGTCATCTGACTTTTGGGATGATACTCGGCAATCAACTCACGACCACTGTCTACCACTACCGTTATGCCATCAATCGTTAAACTGGTTTCGGCAATATTGGTGGCCAGAATAATTTTTCGTCGGCCATCGGATGTTGGTTTAAGCGCGCGTTGTTGCTCTGTTAGAGGTAAATTTCCATACAGTGGCAATATCTCTGCAGTGTCAGACAACTGTGTGTTCAGGCGCTGCTGAAGCTGCAAAATGTGCTTCACAGTAGGAAGGAAAACCAGTATGTCGCCCGGCTCCGATGAAATGATCGTCTGTAGATGACTGAACAGGCTGTTCACCAGATCAACATGTTGACACTGGCCCAAATAAGTCACGTCTACCGGAAATTGGCGGCCATCGCTGTGCAGCACTTCTGCATCAGGTAACAGCACCTGAATAGGTGATACGTCCAGCGTTGCCGACATCACCAACAGCCGGAGGTCGTCTCGCAACGCCTGCCTTACTTCAATGGCCAGTGCCAGTCCAAAATCACTGTGCAGGTTGCGCTCGTGAAACTCATCAAAAATAATAACATCAACGCCATTGAGTTCCGGGTCCTGCTGGATCCGACGGCTCAATATTCCCTCGGTAATAATTTCGAGCCGAGTATATTTACTCACCGCCTGCTCACCCTTAATGCGATACCCCACTGTTTGGCCCACTGGTTCACCTAATCGCGACGCCAGATAACTGGCCAGCTGCTTTACTACCACGCGTCGGGGCTGCAGCATCACAATGCGCTGATTGCTGTTCGCTAATAAGGCCAATGGAATAGCGGTGGATTTACCCGCGCCAGGTGGAGCACTTAGCAGTACATCCCGGGCTTTGAGTGATTCGCACAACTGTGCCAATAAGGATTCTACAGGGAGCGTCATACCTGAATGGTTCTCACAACATCAATGTTCATACTACAGATGCACTGTATGGTAACCCTTCAGGTCAAATCACACACCGCACTTATACTAAAATAAACAACTATAGTAACATTGCGCACTGTTGCAGTTCATTTATAACGAATACTAAAACGGCAGGCCAGATGACAATGCGAAGTTTTATCGGTTTAGATTTATCGGCTCAAAGTAAGCTGGCGCTGGAACACTGGCGGGAAAAAAGCCTGCCCGCACAGCCCGCTTCTCATATGAGAAATGCCAATCAGCCTAAAGTGCCCGTACGTCAGCCGAAGAGTGTGCCGGCCGCCAATTTTCACATTACCTTGTGCTTTTTAGGCAATATCAACAGCCGACAGCACGAAGCCATTATTACCGCACTGGGCAATATAGCAGCCGCTCCTTTTGAGGTTACTCTGGACACCACTGCTTACTGGCAGGGGCCGAATATCCTGTTAGCCGCACCTTCAGCGCCACCAGCCGGCCTTATGGAATTGGCAGCCAGTGTGAACAGTGCTGCCAGACAAGCTGACATTGAGGTTGAGCGAAGGGATTACCGCCCGCATGTTACGCTGATCCGCAATACTAAAGCTGACTATCCGCCGCCGCTGTTTGCACCCCAGATAACCTGCCAGTTTAGCCATTTTCATTTATTCGAATCGGTATCGACTCCCAGTGGGGTCCGCTACCCTGTAAGGCACAGCTGGCCATTGCTCAACCCGTCTTCAGTGCGGGAAAAACTGCAAAGAGGTCAATTTTAAGGCTTTTCCCCTTTACAGCGAGGCTGCCGCTCGGTAAAAAGGGAGGACTATTTATCACCATATAAAACCATGCATCACACCTTTAGACTTATTATTGATTGCCCCGACCAGGTTGGTCTGGTGGCGGGCGTGTCTCAATTCCTTGCCGACCACAATGCGTCCATTCTGGAAGCCAGTCATCATACCGATTTACAAACCGGTCGCTTTTTTATGCGCCACGAAATCAGTACTGATTCCATTAACCTGTCTTATGACCGGTTTATTGAAGCCTTTACACCGCTTGCCAATCACTTTCAAATGGAATGGAAACTCACCGATTCCAGCAAAAAACAACGTGTAGCTTTACTGGCCAGTCTGGAATCTCATTGTCTGGTAGATATTTTACACCGCTGGCACACCGGCGAACTGCATTGCGACATTCCGTGCATTATTGGTAACCACCCGCAACTCAAGCAGTTTGCTGATTGGTACAAGGTGCCATTCCACTGGGTAGACTTTAAGACCCTAGGTAAAGAAACGGCGTTCAAGCAAATCGAAGTACTTTTGGAAGAATACAAAATCGACCTCACCGTACTTGCCCGATTTATGCAAATTCTGCCAGATCATTTATGCAAGAAACTGGCTGGCAAAGTGATCAATATTCATCACAGCTTCCTGCCGTCGTTTGCTGGTGCAAAGCCCTATCAGCAGGCTTACGAACGAGGCGTAAAACTGATTGGCGCGACTTGTCATTATGTCACCAGCGATTTGGACGAAGGCCCCATCATTGAGCAAAGCGTTAAGCGGATCAGCCACAGTGACTCAGCCAACGATATGGTTCGCAAGGGCAAGGACTGCGAAGTAAACGCACTTGCACATGGCGTGCGTTATCACCTGGAAGACCGCGTAATCATTCATCGCAACAAAACGGTTGTATTTGCCTAATCCGTTTTTATTTTGCACCAGAGACTGCTCATAAGCGTTCTGGTGCAAACCATCGCGGTAAAATACCTTTCACAATCTGTTCTCTGCACATAAACTGGTTAGTTGATGCATACCGAGTTATTACATCGGCTCTCATTAACATAAGAACGACAGATAAGTTGAAGTAAATCCAATGATAAAACTAACTCATACCCTTACCGCCACGGCGTTGCTGCTGGCACTTGCTGGTTGCTCGCAGGCACCGGTAACTGAATCGTCTTCTGCCGCCCCGGCGCAGGCACAAGTTGCAACGAGTGGCAACATTCTCCTGCAAGACTATCAGGGCCCCTACGGTGGCGTACCCGCGTTTGACAAAATGTCACTCAGCGATCTGATGCCGGCAATGGAAGCGGCCATGGCCGCAAACCTGGCAGAAATTGACGCCATTGCCAATAACACTGAAGCCCCAACCTTCGACAACACCATTGTTGCACTGGAACGGGCCGGTAACGCAATTGGCAATGTATATACTTATTACGGGATTTGGAGTTCGAATCAATCCAGTCCGGAATTTCGTGACATTCAGCGTGAATTATCACCTAAACTGTCAGCCTATCGCTCTAAGATCAACCAGAATGAAAAACTGTTTAGTCGTGTAAAAGCCGTTTATGAAAGCGACGAACTCGCCACCCTTACTGAAGAAGAACAGCGCATTACCTGGTTAACCTACAATGGCTTTGCCCGTAACGGCGCTACGCTGGATGGTGATGCGAAAGCCCGCTATGCTGCCATTAACGAAGAGCTGGCCAGCCTGCATACCAAGTTTTCTAACAACGTACTGGCCGACGAAGAAAACTATGTAACCTATATTACCGCCGAACAACTGGATGGCTTGCCAGAATCGTTTGTTAAAGCCGCCGCCGCGGCCGCCGAAGAGCGCGGTAAAGCCGGTCAGTATGCGATTACGAATACCCGTTCATCAATGGATCCGTTCCTTACTTATTCAACGCACCGCGATTTGCGTGAGCAGGTGTGGACCACCTACTACAGCCGTGGTGATAACGGCGATGAATTTGACAACAACGCTTTAGTAAAGCGGATTTTAGAATTGCGCCATGAGCGCATTAAACTGCTGGGCTACGAGAATTACGCCCAGTGGCGCCTGGAAGACCGCATGGCGAAGAATCCGGAAAACGCGATGGATTTGATGATGAAGGTATGGCCAGCTGCCATTGCACGCGTGAAGGAAGAAGTTGCCGATATGCAGGCGATTGCTGACGAATTGGGCGATAACATCACCATCAAACCATGGGATTACCGTTATTACGCCGAAAAAGTGCGTAAAGCCAAATACGATCTGGATTCCAATGAAGTAAAACAATACCTGCAACTGGACAAGCTGCGCGAGGCCATGTTCTACGTTGCCGGCCGTTTATTTAACTTTAACTTTACGCCGGTACCCGAAGGCTCAGTACCCGTTTTTCACCCCGACGTAAAAGTATGGGAAGTAACCGACAAAGACTCGGGTAAGCTGGTTGGTTTGTGGTATCTGGATCCGTTTGCACGCAAGGGCAAACGCTCAGGCGCGTGGGCAACCACCTACCGCAGCCACACCACGTTTGATGGTGCAAAAACTGTGTTGTCGTCAAACAACTCGAACTTTGTAAAGGGCCCTGAAGGTGAACCTACACTGATTTCCTGGGATGATGCAGAAACTTACTTCCACGAGTTTGGCCATGCGCTGCACTTCTTATCCGCAACGGTAAAATACCCCACATCACACTCAGGTGTGCGTGATTACACCGAATTCCAGTCGCAGTTGCTGGAGCGCTGGTTAACCACCGACGAAGTTGTTGATCAGTTCCTGGTACATTACCAGACCGGCGAACCCATCCCGGCCAGCCTGATTGAAAAAATCAACAATGCCGCCACGTTCAATGAAGGTTTCAAGACTACCGAGTATATGGCGTCAGCGATTATGGACCTGCTGTATCATACAACGGATCCAGCAAATATTGACCCCGATACGTTTGAACGCGAGCAGTTAGCCGCAATCGGCATGCCGGAAGAAGTGGTAATGCGTCACCGTACCACGCATTTTGGACACATCTTCTCTGGTGAAGGGTATTCTTCTGGCTACTATGGCTACATGTGGGCAGAAGTGCTCACCGCAGATGCCGCTGAAGCGTTTGAAGAAGCACCAGGTGGCTATTACGATAAAGCCGTATCGGATCGTTTGGTGAAGTACCTGTTCTCCATCCGCAACGCGATGGATCCGGCCGAAGCGTACCGCAAATTCCGCGGACGCGACGCAAAAGTCGAAGCCCTGATGCGTGATCGCGGTTTCCCGGTAACCTCAGAGAAATAATCCTCTTGTTTAAAAGCCCTCACCCGAGGGCTTTTTTACGTCTGCGGCGTTATGCCAATCTTCGTAGAAGTCCGTATTTCAGTGTCTTTATTGATGTATACTCATATTGAGCATCTCACCCAAACCACCAGATGGATGAACGGGCGAGCAAGCAAGTAACCAAGATTTTAGGGCATAGAGAGAAGTAGCATGTGCGAGCTTTTGGGCATGAGCGCCAACACCCCCACCGATTTGTGTTTTAGCTTTACCGGACTCACGCGTCGCGGTGGCGAGACCGGCCCCCACAAAGATGGCTGGGGCGTTGCTTTTTATCAGGGTAAAGGGGTACGACTGTTCCATGATGCGGAGTCCTGTGCCACCTCTAAAATTGCCGAGTTTGTAGGCAAAGTTCCAATTAAAAGCAAAACCGCTATTTGTCATATTCGCCAGGCCAATGTGGGTAACATAAACCTGTCTAACACACATCCGTTTACCCGCGAGTTATGGGGGCGCTATTGGGTATTTGCACACAATGGTCAGATCCCGGGTTTTACCCGCCGGGTAGGTACTTATGAAGCGGTAGGCGACACCGACAGCGAAGAGCTGTTTTGTGACCTGATGAACAGTATTCGCCAGAACCTGCCCCGCGATGCCATGCCCCAGCAGCTAGCCTCAGCGCTGGTATCGCTAGCGCAGGAATATGCGCAACAAGGTGTATTCAACTGCCTGCTTAGCAACGGAGACTGGTTATTCAGTTTTTGCAGTACCAAAATGGCCAGCATTACCCGTCGCGCGCCGTTCGGACCCGCCTGCCTAAAAGATGTGGAAGTAGAAGTCGACTTTTCCGCAGAAACCACCACCAATGATGTGGTGAGCATTATTGCCACCGACCCGCTTACCCATGATGAAGAATGGGATATCTATGAGCGGGGAGAGTGGAAGTTGTGGCAGTTGGGTGAAGTGATTGCCAGCGGCAAGGTAGATGTGCCGGTACACAAAACGGAAACCAGCATGATTAGCCCTGCGAATATGCCAAGAGACTGCGAGTAACCCACAATGGCGGATTTGCAATACCAGGCCATCCTGACCAGGCTACTCAACGCCGACCCGCTCAGGATGAAAGCATTGCAAGCAGTGGCGCAACTTCAGTTGTCATCTGCGTTTATTGCTGCCGGTTTCTTGCGGAATCTGGTTTGGGATCACATACACGCCGTTAGTTCAATGACACCACTGAATGATGTGGATGTGATTTACTTTGACAACCACCATTGTTGCCCGTCTAATTGCCGGGGTTATGAGACGCAACTTGAAGCGTTAATGCCTGGCGTTCGCTGGCAGGTTAAGAATCAGGCCACAATGCATATCCGCAATAACGACAGGCCTTACACCAGTGTAATTGACGCCATGCGGCATTGGCCGGAAAAGGAAACCGCGGTTGCCGTGCAACTGCACAACGGCCAATTCACCTTTATTTCCGGATTTGGTTTTGAATCGCTGTTTGCAAAACAAATCACTTGGAATCCTGCGCGCGAGATGTCCGTTTTTCTATCCAGAGTTGAGCAAAAGCAGTGGCTGGTAAAGTGGCCCGCACTGCAGGTTGTTACCGCATAAACCTGTCGGCATCAGCCGCACAAACGCTACACTTTCATTCCTACTGGTTTTTTGACCCTTGTTTCACCCGCCGCATTGCACACTTCAATTATTCCTGCTGAGGCATTGATTCACCGGTAGCCATTACTACCCATGTTACCGGGCCCTGACGGTTCAGGAACACATCCATCTTGATTTTTATTTATAGGCTTAAACACGGAGGTCTATTATGCGAAGCATCACTCCCATCGCCTGTGCGGTATTGAGTGCATTGTTACTCACCGCTTGTGGCAGTAACAACAGCAAAGAACAGGTAAATCAACACAACGGCGGCAACCCAGGCGGAGCAACCATCGACACGGCTTATCAGGGCGTGTGGGTAGCCAGTGGCTATGCCGATGCGCTTCAAGTAAAAAGCAACAGCGTAAACTACTATAAGTTCTCCAGTGATTACTGCGTTTTACAAGCAAGCTTTAATGGATTAACCACGGCGGAATTAAACCGAAGCGTAACGCTGAGTAGCGACGAATCATCACTGATTTGGACCGCAGGCTATGGAACCGACACTTTTGGCGCGCCGCCACGTACGCTCAATAAAGAGAGTAGTCTGCCAGCAGCCTGCGAGGATAATGTGTTAACCGCCGAATCGACACTGAGTAACCAGGACTTATTTGCGCTGTATACTCAGATCATGCAGGAATATTACGTTGATTTTGAGCGTATGGACATTGATTGGCCCCAACTCGCCTATAACCAGAGTTTGACGGTTACCACTGATATCAACACGCTCTACGAAGCTGTGTATAACACCTTTACCGCACTGCAGGATGGGCACAACTCATTTAAAGCGGCAGACGGTACCCTGATCAAAGTGCTGGGTAAACAAACACACACCATGGATTTAATTGAGGAATATGCGCTTAACCACAACCTGCATTACCCTCTCAGAGCCAACGAAATGACGGCAAGCAGGATTGCCGCCATAGAAGCGTATCTGGACAATGCATTGCACACCGAGCAGGCCATTGTACTGAAATATGCAACCAGTGACGTTGAACAGGATAGCACTGAACAGATCACCTGGTTCCGTATTGATGACATTGGCTATTTGCGTATCGAATCTATGACGGGTTACAGTTCGGTATCGGACGACGAGGACGACTTGGCACACACTGCATCTGCATTAAACAACCTGAACATTGCCATCGATCAGGCCCTCTCGGAGTTAAGTAACACAAACGGCCTGATTATCGACATTCGCGCAAACGGCGGCGGGAATGACTATATTAGTCTGGCTATTGCCAGCCGCTTCACCGATACCGGGTATCTGGGTTATCAGAAGTACGCCCGCGACGGCAACAGTGTAACGCAAACACAACAAGCGTTAATTGAACCATCATCACACGTTCGTTATACCAACAAGCCGTTAGCACTATTGGTGAGCGCAGATACGGCTTCCGCAGCCGAAGCATTCACTCTCGCAATGCAGCCGCATGGGCAAGCCACCATTATTGGTACTGCCACGCAAGGTATATTCTCCGATATTCTCGAATGGGTTCTACCTGGCGGGCATACACTGGGACTGTCTAACGAAGTGTATCTGTCTGCTAACGATGAGTGGTTCGAAGGAAGTGGGATCCCGGTGGATATCGAGGTACCGTATTTTTCTCGCGAAGACCGAGACAATACGGTGGATTCCGGAATTGAAACTGCATTGGGAGTGCTGAACTAACAGCCGACTCAAACGCACGTTGATGCTGGTGGTAAGTACGCGTACCACCAGCATCTCTCGGCGTTATTGAGCTTCGCTCTTTGCCAGCGACGCTATCTTGATTTTAATAAGCTTGGCAATGCTGAATGGCGAGTTCTCCTGGGTAAGCCAGATCTCGTCTTCACTTTTTACGCACAACCCTTCAACCTGTCCGTAACCAGTTAACGTAAAACTGTCCATCAGGCTGTAATCTTCAGATAAAAACGCGATAAATGGATCAACAATACCAAAAGCACTGCTGTTGTATCCCACTACTACATAACGATTGTGAAACGGATCCCAATCGGCCCCGGTTACGATACCGGGCAGACCTTCAATAGCAATTACCGGCGCAATTTGCTGCTCTGCTGCCTGCTTATCCAAATGGTAAACATGCAGCGTTTTGGTGAGCCAGCTTTTTGAAAACAGTACCAATTTGTCGCTACGCGCAACCATGGCCTCTGCATCAAAGTCGTGAGCATATAACTGGTTGTTCTTGGGGTCGTAATTATCGTAGGTGAACGTTATTAGGGAGTCATGGGTTAAATCACCCCGATTTACTTTGTGAATAAGTAATTCTTTGCGTTTACCTGCGTTATTACCAAAATCGCCGATGTAAAAGTACTTATCATCCGCGGTAACTGACTCCCAATCGTGATTCTTGTTGGCAACGTCGACACTTTCAATAATGACGCCTTTGTCGTCGATGCGATACAAAGTAGGGCTATTACCCGAATCGGCAATTGTGTACTGGGCATCAGCGGTACAAATTAACCCGGAGGTCTCACCTAACTCAGCCATCAGGCCATGTTCTGCAATAACCGTTAACTTACCTGAATTGGCGGTAGTGGTGGTACTGCAAGCCATGGGAAACAATAAAACAAACAGCGCAAACGAGCGGGACATGCGACGCGACAACTTAGAAAACTCCGAACGAACAGGCGTGTGAAAGCGGTCAAGCATAGCGGCTCGCCCCCACCCACTGCAAACGGTATTTTCGCTTTAATTCGACGTTTAACATTCCAATGTATTACGCTATCAACGTTAGTTTGAGTCCGTTTACAACACCGAACCAGTTTAATTACCTATGTAAAATACGTAAGTCGTATTTATTTGGATTATTTACGTATCCGCATAACAGCTAATGCCAGTATCATTAATCCTAGCCCGAATGGCGCGGGCACCGGATCAGAGCCACCACTACACGCGGGGTCATTTGGATTTGCCACACAATAATCCAGCGTTTCCTGGAGCTTCACCTCTGCAAAGTTAGTCACAAACGCCGTTAATGCATTAGTGTCTGAGGTATTCAGTTCTTCCAGATCAAATCCATGACCACCGTTATTAGCAGCCAGGGTTAACAAATCAGTAAAGTCGCCACCAAGTACTACGTTAAATAACGCCGAGCTTTGCTGCAGTAATGCATCCAGTGACGCTGCGTCGTATTCGGTATCGCTGTTACTGGCTTCGTCTGCAAACAAAATCAGGTTTTTTACTGCGTCATCGCGGTAGGTTAGCCCCGCACTCTCGGACGCCAATGCATCCAGCGCGTATGCCGTTGCATCATAAGCAGGTTCATTAGAGCCAATGGAATACAAATCATTGGTGAAACCTGCGAAGGTGGTAGCGTCAACAAAGTCGGTTAATAAACGAATGCTATCGCCAGCAAAACCATAACCAATCAGGGCAAACTGCGCATCGAGCCCGCCTGCTTGCAAAATACTGGCAAACAAACCAATACTGTTGCCCAGGTTAGAATGAATGTTGCTCATGGAGCCACTTTCATCAACAATCATAACAATGTCAGTTTTTACAATGCCAGCCTGTGCCGGTACTGACATCCCTGCCAAAACAACCACAAGCACGCAAAGTATCGCTTTGAAACGCCGGCTGATTAATTTGTACATGTCTACTACCACCGCGATAATGCTTTGTTAATCAAAGAAAAATGCAAAAAACATACCACTAACAAAAAAGACAGAAGATCATTAAGTTAGCAGTTTGGTGATCACAGCCTTATAACGGCAGTGTAAAATTAGCTGACACTATTACTGCTATGCTAACAGACGTATTTTCGGTATTGTGACGGTAATTTTACCTAATAGGTTTACCGCAGCTACACGGTGAAGCGAAGCCTGATTCGCGGTGTGCTGTGAATAGTAATGATAGGAATATGTTGTGACAGATCCCACTTTAGCTCTGGTTACCGTTGGTTTACTTTCCATTGGTTGTCAGTACTTTGCCTACCGCATCCGTTTGCCTGCTATATTGCCATTACTGGTTATTGGTATTCTGGTTGGGCCGGTGTTTGGTGTATTGAATGCGGACAATTTATTCGGTGACCTGTTGTTTCCGGTAGTGTCGCTCTCAGTTGCCATCATACTGTTTGAGGGCGCGCTTACCCTGAAATATCAGGACATCGCCGGACACGGAAACATGGTAAGAAACCTGTGTTCTATTGGTGTGTTAGTTACCTGGGCAATTGCCACTGTGGTAGCGCATTTTGCGCTACAGGTAACCTGGCAGCTATCAGCTCTTTTTGGTGCCATAGTGACGGTAACTGGCCCCACCGTAATCGTGCCTATGCTGCGTACGGTTCGCCCTAAAGCCAATATTGGTAATATTCTTCGCTGGGAAGGAATCATCATAGATCCCATCGGCGCCCTGCTGGCTGTAATTGTGTATGAATACATTATTTCCGCCCAAGGTGCCATGTCGCATACTATTTTTGCGTTTAGTAAAACAATTGCCGTAGGTTTGGTAACGGGCCTGGCGGTAGGCTACTTTCTTGGCATTACATTGCGCAATCATTGGGTACCGCACTACTTACGCAATACAGCGGTGTTAACCATAATATTAGGCGCTTTCGCCGGTTCCAACTTTGTTGCCCACGAATCCGGCCTGTTAACCGTTACCATTGCGGGCATTATGCTAGCCAATATGCGCGATGTTGACGTAGCTGATATTCTTGAATTCAAGGAAACACTCAGTGTACTGCTAATTTCCGGGTTGTTCATTTTACTGGCGACGCGTCTCGACCTGGGTGCCATTGCACAGGTGGGCTGGGCGGCAGCCATCGTACTGGTTTCGATCATTTTTATTGCCCGCCCTTTGTCGGTGTTTATTTCTTCTTATGGCACCGGTTTAACCTGGCGTGAGCTGGCACTACTCAGCTGGATAGCGCCACGTGGCATTGTTGCCGCAGCAGTGTCTGCTTTATTCTCCCTGAAACTGGAAGCGCTCGGTTACGACGGCGTAGAAGTTATTGTACCGTTAGTCTTTTTGGTCATTATTACCACCGTAGTATTACAAGGACTTACGGCCAAAGCGGTGGCGGGTTTTCTGGGCGTAAGAGCGCCTGTACCCAATGGCTTCCTGTTATTTGGTGCAAGTCACTTTAGCCGCCTGCTTGCTTCAGAGCTCATCAAGCACAAAGTACCTGTACGGGTGGCCGATACCAACTGGGATGCCATTCGTGAAGCACGGATGCGGGATATTCCGGTGTATTTTGGCAACCCTATCTCAGAACATGCCTCTTTGCATCTGGATATGAGCAGCATTGGTACTGTGTTGATTTTGTCGCCTTACAAACAGTTAAATCCACTGGTCTCTTATCATTTTGAGCACTCACTTGGCGAAAACAAAGTGTGGGGACTAACCAACAATTTAACCAGTGCCAGACCAAGCCATCAGGTGTCGGAAGATTATGCGAAGAAACTATCACTATTTGGCGAAGGTGTTACCTATGGCTATCTGGCCAGTACGGTAAGTCGCGGCGGTAAGATAAAAACCACATCCATTACCCCGGAATTTACTTATCAGGATTACCTGCGCAAGTATTCAGACAAAGCTACGCCGTTAATTGCCGTTGATGAAAACAAGCGATTACACGTTATGTTAAGTTCGAACGAAATTACCCCACGGGCAGGATGGAAGCTTATTAGCCTGGTAGAACCGGAGGCTTTGCCGAAGGAAGAAGTAGCAGCGATTACTCAGGAGAAGTAGTTAAGAATAGCACCCTGTCTTGCGACAGGGTGCCTCTCCCTGGAAAAAACGAGCAATTAAGTGGTGCGTTAGGTGCAACCGTTAGTGTTTTTGATTTACTCAATTACAACGTCGACTGTTGATAGCAATACATGGGCCAACATGCCATAAAATCAATTTACATTAAATTTCAAAAGCTTACAAATAAACTACGTAAGGTAAAACATTTTATATTATACAATTTTACCCAAAACAGGGCGTGCACCGACATTTACGCCCAATTTTGGTGACTATTATTTGATCACCCGGGTCTTACTCAGGTAAGGAAAAAATCTTACCTCTGTAGCGAATTGACAACGTTAAGGGTTTTGTCCAGTGCGCCGCTATTTCTAACGAGCTCATGAAAGCCAGCCATGCCCGCGCGATGTGCCGATTCAGGATCATCCAACCAATGCTTTATTTTTGCCTGTAACCCGAATCCATCTTCAATCAGAGTGAGTGCACCAGCTTCAACCAGCTTGCTACATATTTCCGGATTATTATGCGTGCTCATGCCCATCAGAATCGGCAATTTCTTCGCCGCAGGCTCCAGAGCGTTATGGCCGCCCCGCTCGGCAATACTGCCGCCCACAAAGGCGATATCCGCTACATCGTAGGCTGCATTTAAACGCCCCATTTCGTTAACCAGCACGACATCACATTGCGCGTTGATTATCGGAGAATCAGCACTACGCAACAATTGTAGTCCGCTCTTAACAACCATTTTCGCAACCAGCTCAAATCGCTCCGGATGTCGCGGGACCAGAATTAACAACAACTTTGGATATTGGGTTTTAAGCTCTCGATATGCATCAAGCAATACTGACTCTTCCGGATCATGCGTGCTACCGCCAATAAGAATTTGCCGCTTTTGCTGCTCAAGCTCCAAAAAATTGGCTTTGGATGATGTTAATGCAGCAGCCTGATCAAATTTTATGTTTTGTGTTAGCGTTAATTTATCGCCAGCCATACCCAGAAACTGGTAATTATTGAAGTCCCGTTCACCCTGAGCACACACGTGGGATAGCTTATGTAACATTGGCTCAAACAAAGCAGGGAATTTTTTATATCGACGGGCAGAGCGATCTGTCATTCGAGCGTTAATAACGACAACCGGGATGTTGCGTTTCCAACAGGCATGAATCAAATTGGGCCACAATTCCACCTCGGTGATCATTACCATGCTCGGCTTGATACGCTTTAACATACCTGCCATCGCCATGTGTAAATCGTAGGGTAAATAGAAATGATGCACCGCATCGCCAAATATAGCTCTGACTCTTGCTGATCCGGTTGGCGTAGTAGTGGTGACGGTAATCTGAACGTCAGGCTGTTCCTGCATTATGCGCTTAATCAGACAGGAGGCCGCCACAACTTCACCTACAGACACACAATGAAACAAATATCCCTGCTGTTTAGGTGCGTGTGCAACGAAGCCAAAGCGCTCAAATCGCCGGCGATTGTAATCTTTCGATCTCGTCGAACCTCGGAGTACTAAATTGATAAACGCAAACGGGATCACCAGCACCAGTATAAAAGAATAGAACCAGCGAAAGGCATCCTGATACCAGGTCGGGCGATAGGGTTTATTGAGTTCGGTCATATTCTGTTTGCGTCATCAAATTGTCGTGTTTGGTTGCTTAACTATTCAACCATCGCATTAGGAGAATCGTTATTTTCAGGCAGTATCCGCAACCATGATTTCGCCACCCTCATCCACAACTTCGGTTTTATTGGTGCGACTCAGTGCAATGGGGGACATTGTAATGGCCTCAGGCCTGCCGTCCAACATAAAATCCCGATTTCCTGACGCCAACGTAACCTGGTTGGTTGAATCACCCTACGCTTCACTGGTAGAAACCCACCCTGCCATTGATAACGTTATTGTATGGCCGAGACAGCACTGGCGTTCACTGTGGAAAGGCCGCCAATACTGGCAATTGTTTAGCGCCATTCGCCGTTTTATAAACACTCTGCGTATACAGCAATTTGATATCGCTATAGACGCTCAGGGATTACTTAAAAGTGCACTCTTTACCTGGTTAAGTGGCGCCAAACAACGCATTGGTTTTGTAAGTAAAGAGCGCAGTCACTGGCTGCTTACCGAAAGCGTAGTTAAACCTCTTTCTCCTCAGATCAGCAGTGAATACCGGCATCTCGGACAATGGCTGGGTGCAACTGATTACTCACTGACACTGGGTATCCTGCCTGAAGATATTGATTACGTTAATTCTCTCTTGCAACAACATTCTATTCCAACAGATTACATTGCAGTTGCGCCGTTTACGACCCGTCCTCAAAAGCACTGGCCAGTTGAACATTGGAAAGCGCTACTTACCTCAATAGCCTCTGAGGGTAAATCGATTGTGGTGCTGGGGGGACCCGCTGAGCGGTTACTTGCCGCAGATTTAGTTAACGGCATTGCCAATTGCTATGTACTGGCGGGTGAACTGTCTATGCGACAAAGTGCGGCTGCTATCCTATTGTCACGTGGCCTAATAGGTGTGGATACTGGCTTAACCCACATGGGTACAGCACTGTTAACCAACACAATCGCTCTTTTCGGTTCAACGATACCCTATACACAAACCGATTCATCACGCACGCAGGTTTTGTTCGAAGCAAAGCCATGCTCACCGTGTAAACGAAGACCTAGCTGTAACCAACGTTTTGATTGCATGAAAGATTTACTTCCCGAACGGGTATTCGAGAAGGTCAAACAGTGGAATGTACATGAAAATATGTCACGTTGAGTTAGGCAGACACTTGTACGGCGGTGCCAAACAAGTAACGTATTTGGTTGAGGGGCTTGCTAATCTTGAGGGGTTCGAACAACATCTTATTTGTGCTGCAGGCAGTGAAATAGCCAGTGCGCATTTACCTGGTTGCGCTATACATGCGTTACCTTATTCAGGGGAACTGGATATAACGTTTGTGTTCAGGCTAGTTAAACTGCTAAGAGTATTGCAACCTGATGTTCTTCATATTCACAGTCGCAGAGGTGCGGATGTGTGGGGCTCCATGGCAGCTATCCGAACCGGTATACCCACAGTTTGCACTAGGCGAGTAGATAATCCGGAACACCGGTTAAACCGATTTAAATATGCCCCTTTCAAAGCAGTAATCAGTATCTCTGAAGGCGTTCAACGCGTAATTGCCCCGTTATGTAAATCGGGTCAATTACAGAATGTAATTCATTCAGCTGTGGATCTTAAGGAATACGCTTGCGTCCCCGACAAAGCGCGATTTCATGCCGAATTCAATATTCCGTTGGACCATACTGTCATCGCTAATTTCGCCCAGTTAATACCACGCAAAGGACAGCAGGATTTAATTGACGCTATGCCACAAGTATTGGATCAGTTTCCAAAGGTTACCTGTTTGTTATTTGGCAAAGGTAAGCAATTGGACGCCTATCATGAGCGTATTATTTCACTAGGATTAGCATCACATGTTCGGTTATGTGGATTCCGACATGACGTGCCTCGGCTGTTACCCAATATTGATCTAATGGTTCATCCTGCACATGCTGAAGGACTCGGTGTAATTTTATTGCAAGCTGGCGCATGCGGAATACCGGTTATTAGTTGCCCATCAGGCGGCATACCAGAAATCATCCAACACCACAAAACAGGCTTTCTGGTACCGGTAAACAGCCCCAATGATCTTGCTTCACAAATATGTGTAGCTTTAGAAAACCCTTCCCTCACCAGACAAACTGGCCTCGCGTTATATGAACATATAAAACGCCAATTCTCTATTGAAAGTATGACTTTGGCATACGCCGATATTTATCAGTCTCTAACCTTTAAGTGATCCTATGTTGTATTGGGCGGTATCAAGGTTGGGTGTAAATGTGCTGGTAACCATCCATTTCGCTTGGTAAGCGGCTTGATAAAAGTAGAATCGTGCAAATAGTGAAGAGTATCGTACCTGTATTGGTTGTTTATTTAGGTCAAAATATATCAACTCAAAGAAGGAGGTAATATGACGACAGTAAAAGCATATGGTGCAACGGCACCAAATTCCGGGGTTCATCCATTGAAGATTGAACGCCGTGCTTTACGGGATACTGATGTGGCAATTTCCATTGATTACTGCGGTGTATGCCATTCCGATCTGCATACAGTAGAAAACGATTGGGGCGGCACTACTTACCCTATCGTTCCAGGCCATGAAATTGTGGGTACCGTAACGGCTATTGGTCCGGATGTAACCAAATATAAAGTAGGCGACCGCGTAGGTGTGGGTTGCCTGGTTGATTCATGTGGTCATTGCGGTGCATGCGAACATGACGAAGAGCAATTCTGCGCAGAAGGTTTACACGGTACCTATGGTGGCGTAGATCGCCTAGACGGTACACCGAATCACGGTGGCTACTCCGAAGCCATTGTTGTAAAAGAGTCTTTTGTACTCTCTATTCCGGACAACCTAGATCCGGCCGCTGCGGCCCCCATTCTTTGTGCTGGCATTACTACCTACTCGCCTTTGAAACACGTGGGTGTGAAGAAGGGCGATAAAGTGGGCGTGCTTGGTATGGGTGGCTTGGGTCACATGGGCGTGAAATTTGCGAAAGCAATGGGTGCAGAAGTGACCATTTTCACCCGTTCTGTTAGCAAAGTGGACGAAGCCATTAGCCAAGGCGCTGATCATGTCATCATTTCAACTGATGAATCTCAGATGGCGGCAGCAAGTGAGCAGTTCGATTATTTGTTGGATACCATTCCGGTAGAGCATGATTTTAATCCTTACTTAAATTGCCTGAAGTACAACGGTGTGCACATCGTAGTGGGTCAGCTTACGCCGCTGGAACCTGCCTTGAACACAGCTGCTCTGGTGTTAAAGCGTCGCTCTGTAATGGGTTCTCTGATTGGTGGACTGGCTGAAACACAGGAAGTGTTGGATTTTTGTGCAAAACACGATATTACCTGTGACATTGAAATGCTTGATATGCAGGATATCAACGCAGCTTACGAAAGAATGAAAAAGGGTGATGTTAAGTATCGCTTTGTTATCGACATGGCGAGTCTCAAAACCAGTTAATCTCTACGAAAAGCCAGTGACATCATCACTGGCTTTTCAACTGTATTTACCCACATTTCCCGCGTAATTAAACAGATAGTATCCTTATCAGAGTCATCTTTAGCTAAATAAGTAAATTGAACAGCTGTTTATTTTTGAACCAATCCATAAATGCTGTTTATATTAGTAAATAAATATTTATTATCATACAGTTACATTTCATCAGTACGTAACTCCCATGTAATTGCATTTACTTAACCATACAAAAGACAAAGCCAATCCCATTTGAATACCAAACACAATATAAATAGCAGTATAAAGCTTATAATCACTCACATATTACTTATCTTATGTACAATTATAATTTATGTTTTTTAATTTTTATCAGTGAGTTATGAATAAAAACTTTCGATAACCATATATAAAACACATATTGCTTAAGTAATGGTATTTATATTACATACAGACATGCAAAAAATATGAATTTGAGATGTGATGCGTGAGACTCAATCTCGTAAACGCTAAAAACAAAAAGGCCGCTCAAAGAGCGGCCTTTTTTAGCTTTGACAAAAGTCAGCGATTAAACGCCAGCTTTCTCAACAACGTCAACCAATACCCAAGTTTTGCTCTTAGAGATTGGTGCACATTCGCGTACAGTTACTGTATCGCCTTCGTTGCACACGTTGCTTTCGTCGTGAGCGTGCAGTTTAGTAGTACGCTTGATGAACTTCCCATAGATTGGGTGTTTTACGAAACGCTCTACTGCAACAGTAATGGTTTTATCCATTTTGTTGCTAACCACACGACCTTGTACTGTACGAATTTTTTGTTCAGACATTACGCATCAGCCTTTTGAGTCAAAATGGTTTTAACACGCGCGATGGTACGACGCACTTTCTTCAGCTGGTCGGTTTTTTCAAGCTGGCCAGTTGAATGCTGCATGCGTAAGTTGAACTGTTCGCGTAGCAGGTTTAACAACTCTGCGTTCAGCTCTTCTACGCTTTTGTCTTTCAGTTCAGCTGCTTTCATTACATCACCGTCCGAGTTACAAAGGTTGTTTTAAATGGCAGTTTAGCCGCAGCCAATGCAAACGCTTCGCGTGCCAGAGACTCAGGAACACCTTCCATCTCATACAGAACACGGCCAGGTTGAATTTGGCATACCCAGTACTCAACGTTACCTTTACCTTTACCTTGACGCACTTCAAGAGGCTTCTCAGTAATTGGCTTGTCAG
>NZ_JBLBUE010000049.1:0-22643 GCF_047290655.1 Alteromonas sp. AMM-1
AAGTCCCATCGTCCACCCCATTTTTCGCGGAAGTGGTGAAATTGGTAGACACGCTGGATTTAGGTTCCAGTGCTTCACGGCGTGAGAGTTCAAGTCTCTCCTTCCGCACCACTTCAGCAAATATCTCTTCGTGTCGGTGAGTGGCGCAGCTTGGTAGCGCACTTGTTTTGGGTACAAGGGGTCGCAGGTTCAAATCCTGTCTCACCGACCATTTATCAGCTTCGCAAATCGCAATTCTGCTGTTTTTATGACCACTCCGCATTTCACTACTGTGAAACTCGTTTTTATCGCTCGACTCTGCATTTAGCAAACTGTATACTACTGCGTCTTTTTATGGCAGCGCACATTAGTAAGCGCGAAGAATCGACCTTTTTCTGCTGGTAAGTAAATCAACACTGCCAAAGGATTAAGGCTGGAAAATAAAGCGTCTTAGGCGCACAGTTGAGGTAATACAATGCAAGTTTCAGTCGAGACGACTCAAGGGTTAGAACGCCGTCTTACTATTACTGTTTCTGCTGAGTCAGTAGATAATGCGGTTAAAGCGCGTTTACAGCAGTTAGCTAAAACCCAGCGTATTAACGGTTTCCGCCCAGGTAAAGTACCAGTAAGCGTAATCAAGAAGCGTTACGGCCAGGCCGTACGTCAGGAAGTTGCTGGTGATGTTATGCAGCAAAACTTCTACCAGGCCATTGTTCAGGAAAAAATCAATCCTGCAGGCATGCCCTCTTTTGAATTAACAAAAGATCAGGACGGTGAAGATTTAGAATTCGTAGCCAAGTTCGAAGTTTACCCTGAAGTAGAAGTGAAGGGCGTAGATGAAATCGAGCTTGAGAAGACTGTTGTTGAGATCAGCGATGCTGACCTGGACAACATGATGGAAACGCTCCAGAAGCAACACGGTGAGTGGAAAGAAGTACGTCGTAAAGCACGTAAAGACGACCGCGTTGTTATCGATTTCGTTGGCACAGTAGACGGTGTAGAGTTTGACGGTGGTAAAGCCGAAGATTTCACGCTGGAGCTGGGCAAAAATCGCATGATCCCTGGTTTCGAAGAGCCACTGGTAGGCGCGAAGAAAGGTGACGAAGTGACTGTTGACGTGACCTTCCCTGAAGATTACCACGCTGAAGCGCTGAAAGGTAAAGCAGCACAATTCGCGGTTACCGTGAAGAATGTTGAAGGCCTGACGCTGCCTAAAGTAGATGAAGAGTTTGCAAAACTGTTCGGTATCGAAGACGGTGATGTAGAAGCATTAAAAGCTGAAGTGCGTAAAAACATGGAACGCGAGCTGAGCACAACACTGAAAAACGAACTGAAAGAAAAAGTGATTGCTAAACTGCTTGAAAAGAACGAGCTGGACGTGCCTGCTGCGTTGATTGAACAAGAAATCAATGCACTGCGTGAGCAAGCCAGACAACGTTTCAGCCAGCAAGGCGGCGGTGCAAACCTGCCAGAACTGCCAGGCGACCTGTTTAAAGATAACGCCAAGCGTCGCGTAACAATTGGATTGTTACTGGGCGAAATCATCAAGCAAAACGAAATTAAAGTCGATCAGGCAAAAGTTGATAGCCTGATTGAAACCATGGCATCTGCTTATGAAGATCCTCAGGAAGTGGTTGAGTACTACAAAAACAACCGTGAACTGATGCAGCAAATGCAAAACGTTGCGCTTGAAGAGCAAGCTATTGAGTGGGTAGTGAGCAAAGCAAAAACTACCGACGTAGCAAAAGCGTTTGACGAGGTTATGAACAAACAGGGGTAATTTTACACTCCTACATTGACTTAACCTACAAGCAACTGTTTAAATGCTCGGTCTAGTCCGAGCATTTTTATTTCTGTTAGTACGTAAGGTATCGCAAAATGCATAGCCCATTTGATCCGATGAACGCTCTGGTCCCCATGGTTGTTGAACAAACCGCTAAAGGAGAGCGTTCTTACGATATATATTCGCGTCTTTTAAAGGAAAATGTGATTTTCCTCGTTGGTCAGGTAGAGGATCACATGGCCAATCTTATCGTCGCGCAAATGCTGTTTCTGGAAGCAGAAAACCCAGAAAAAGACATCTTCCTCTACATCAACTCTCCTGGCGGCTCTGTTACTGCAGGCATGGCCATTTATGACACCATGAATTTTATTAAGCCCGACGTAAGCACAGTATGTGTAGGTCAGGCTGCCAGCATGGGTGCGTTCTTGTTATCAGGCGGTGCTAAAGGCAAGCGTTATTGTTTACCTAATGCCCGCGTAATGATTCACCAGCCATTAGGTGGTTTCCAGGGGCAGGCATCTGATTTTGAAATCCACGCCCGTGAAATTTTAAGCATAAAAGAGAAGTTAAATCGTTTGATGGCCCAGCATACCGGGCAGGATTATGAGACAGTCGCTAAGGATACAGATCGCGACAACTTTTTGAGTGCGCTAGAAGCCAAAGAATACGGGCTAATCGATCAGGTTTTAACAAATCGATCTGACGCAAAGGCTGCTAAGTAGTATAGTTATATAAGCCCGGTGTTATTGACTACGTTTGCCGGGCAGTATAGAGGCAATAATCTATGAGCGATAAACAAAGCGACGGCGACAATAAACTTCTGTATTGCTCGTTCTGTGGCAAAAGCCAGCACGAGGTCAGAAAGCTTATCGCCGGTCCCTCGGTGTTCATCTGCGACGAGTGTGTAGAGTTGTGCAACGATATTATTCGTGAAGAGATCAAGGAGATCGCGCCGAATAAACAAAAGCAGAACTCACTGCCCAAACCACAGGAAATTCATGCGCACCTGAACGACTACGTAATTGGTCAGGAGCATGCAAAGAAAGTTCTGTCGGTTGCGGTATACAACCATTACAAGCGATTGCGTAATGGCGATGTGCACGATGGCGTTGAACTGGGCAAAAGCAACATTCTGCTGATTGGTCCAACAGGTAGTGGTAAAACATTATTGGCTGAAACGCTTGCGCGTTTGTTGGATGTGCCGTTTACCATGGCAGATGCAACCACGTTAACCGAAGCCGGTTATGTGGGTGAAGACGTTGAGAACATAATTCAGAAACTGCTGCAAAAATGCGATTACGATGCAGAAAAAGCCCAGCGCGGTATTGTATACATCGATGAAATTGACAAAATCAGCCGTAAGTCAGATAACCCCTCAATTACGCGGGATGTCTCCGGTGAAGGTGTGCAGCAGGCGTTGTTGAAACTGATTGAAGGTACCGTTGCGTCGGTCCCACCGCAAGGTGGTCGTAAGCATCCTCAGCAGGAATTTCTGCAGGTCGATACATCCCGCATCCTGTTTATTTGCGGCGGTGCATTCGCCGGTTTGGACAAAGTGATCGATCAGCGTGCAAGTGCAGGCGGCGGTATTGGATTTGGCGCAGAAGTGAAATCCAAGGAAAACAAAAAGGCTATTTCCGAATTGTTCCGTCAGGTTGAGCCGGAAGATCTGGTGAAGTATGGACTAATTCCTGAATTCATCGGTCGTTTACCCGTGGTAACCAGCTTAGATGAGCTCAACGAAGAAGCGTTAATACAGATTCTGAAAGAGCCGAAGAATGCAATTACCAAACAGTACGCTGCGTTATTTGCAATGGAAGACACTGAGCTGGAGTTCCGTGAAGATGCATTGTTTGCGATTGCCAAGAAAGCGATGCAGCGCAAAACCGGTGCTCGTGGATTGCGTTCAATTGTTGAGGCTGTGCTTCTGGAAACTATGTACGAGTTACCGTCAATGGACAATGTAAGTAAAGTAGTGATTGACGAGACCGTAATCAAAGGTGAGTCCAAGCCGATTCTCATTTACGACAATTCGGAAAAAAAAGCTGTAAGTGAATAATACTCCACTACATTTAAAAAGGCCTGCGGGCCTTTTTTTATTTCTGATATCCGGGAATAGTTACTGCTTTTGCGCAAGCTTTGCAGTAGATTACACAAAAGATGCCGGGGATTTATTGAACTTTGTTTGCCCATCCCCATATAAAGACACATTAGAAATAATCAGAGAAGAAGTATGACATCAGAGCGAGAGAATCGCATTGAAATACCTGTACTGGCCTTGCGGGACGTGGTTGTGTACCCCCATATGGTCATACCTTTATTCGTTGGACGTGAGAAGTCGATCCGCTGCCTGGAAGCGGCCATGGACAGCGACAAGCAAATTTTCTTAGTGGCTCAGAAAGACGCTGGCATTGATGAGCCTGATACCGGCGATATTTATAACGTAGGGACTATTGCGACCATTCTGCAACTGCTTAAATTGCCAGACGGAACCGTAAAAGTACTGGTTGAAGGGAATGTTCGTGGCGAAGTGTCTGACTACATTCAAACCGAACCTTTCTTTGTGGCGGGCATTAATCGCCTGAGTGACGAAGCCCTACCAGAGAGTGAACAGGAAGTACTGATTCGCTCTGCGGTGTCACAGTTTGAAGGCTACGTTAAGCTCAACAAAAAGATTCCTCCGGAAGTACTCACCTCATTAAACGGAATTGATGATGCTGCTCGTCTGGCTGACACCATGGCAGCGCATATGCCACTTAAACTGGTAGAAAAGCAGAAAGTACTTGAGATGCGTGGTGTAAACGAGCGCCTTGAGTACTTAATGGCGCTAATGGAAGGCGAAATCGATTTGCTGCAGGTGGAAAAGAAGATCCGCACCCGCGTTAAAAAGCAAATGGAGAAGTCGCAGCGCGAGTACTATTTGAATGAGCAAATGAAAGCCATTCAAAAAGAACTGGGTGAACTGGACGACGCGCCTGACGAGTTTGAAGCGCTGAGCAAAAAAATTGAAGAAGCCAAAATGCCGGAAGAGGCAGAAGGCAAGGCCCGGGCAGAACTGCAAAAGTTGAAAATGATGTCGCCTATGTCAGCCGAAGCAACGGTAGTCAGAAGTTATATCGACTGGCTAACCAGCGTGCCATGGCATAAGCGGTCAGCAGTGAAAAAGAATCTGGCCAAAGCCGAAGAGATTTTAAACGCCGACCACTACGGGTTAGAAAAAGTGAAAGAGCGGATTATTGAGTATTTAGCCGTGCAACAGCGTGTGCGTAAGCTCAAAGGACCGATTTTGTGCTTGGTTGGGCCTCCGGGTGTAGGTAAAACGTCATTGGGGCAGTCTATTGCCAAAGCCACGGGTCGTAAGTACGTGCGTATGGCACTTGGCGGCGTGCGTGACGAAGCGGAAATTCGTGGCCACCGCCGCACCTACATTGGATCTTTGCCGGGTAAGCTGATCCAAAAAATGGCCAAAGTGGAAGTGAAAAACCCACTGTTTCTGTTAGACGAAATCGACAAGATGTCGTCAGATATGCGTGGTGATCCTGCGTCAGCGTTATTGGAGGTACTGGATCCGGAGCAAAACAGTAGCTTCAGCGACCATTACCTGGAAGTGGATTACGATTTGTCCGATGTGATGTTTGTTGCCACCTCTAATAGCATGAACATCCCGGGACCGCTGCTCGATCGTATGGAAGTCATTCGTTTGTCTGGCTACACCGAAGATGAAAAGCTTAACATTGCGAAGCGCCATTTGCTGAGTAAACAAATGGAGCGTAATGGCCTGAAGAAAAACGAACTGGAAATCGAAGACTCAGCCATTATTGGAATGATCCGTTACTACACCCGTGAAGCTGGTGTGCGTTCACTTGAGCGCGAGATTTCCAAAGTGTGTCGCAAGGCTGTGAAAGACATTCTGTTAAACAAATCTACCAGTAAAGTTGTGGTGAATCAGGACAACCTGAAAGACTACCTGGGCGTGCAGCGCTTTGATTACGGCAAAGCCGATAAGAACAACCAGATTGGACAGGTGACCGGTTTGGCGTGGACTCAGGTAGGTGGTGACTTACTCACCATTGAGACAACCTCTGTGCCTGGTAAAGGCAAAATGACATCAACCGGCTCATTGGGTGATGTTATGCAGGAGTCGATTCATGCAGCGATGACCGTCGTACGCTCTCGCGCTGAGAAGCTGCGTATCAACGGTGACTTCTACGAGAAACGGGATATTCACGTGCACGTTCCTGAAGGTGCTACTCCTAAAGATGGCCCCAGTGCAGGTATAGCCATGTGTACGGCATTGGTGTCGTCGTTAACCGGTAATCCGGTGAAATGTGATGTTGCTATGACCGGTGAAATTACCCTGCGCGGTGAAGTGCTGGCGATTGGTGGTTTAAAAGAAAAACTACTGGCGGCGCACAGAGGCGGGATTAAAACGGTGATTATCCCTAAAGATAATGAACGCGATCTGGAAGAAATTCCGGAAAATGTTAAACGCGACCTGTCTATTCACCCGGTCCAGTGGATTGATGATGTACTGGATTTAGCATTACAGGAACCTGTAGAAAGCTTTGAACCCGTTGCGTTAAACGGCTAAAACTTATCCATGTAAAAACCATGCCGCGCCAGTCTGCACAGGGCTTGCGTGGCTTTTTTGTTTGTATTTGTTTAAAAAGTGTCCAGATGGCGTATTAAAAGTCATTTTTTTTAACTTTAGGGGCTTCAAAGTCAGAAAAGTTGTGTTACCTTAACTGCTGTATTCGCTTGAAGCCTTGTCACTAAAGGGATGGCAGCGATTCAATAATAAGTTAAAAAATTGTAAAGCTTGGCTTGATGTTACTGATTAAGCTTGCTATAACGTCTGTGCATTGAATTAATGTTTTTGCGGACGAGAGCATAATAACAAACGAAGGGGATCTTAAAAGTGAACAAGTCTCAACTCATCGATAAAATTGCTGCTGGTGCAGATATTTCTAAAGCTGCTGCTGGCCGTGCATTAGACGCTTTTACTGACGCGGTAACTGACGCGCTGAAAGATGGCGATCAAGTAGCACTGGTTGGTTTTGGTACTTTCTCTGTAAGAGAGCGCTCTGCACGCAGTGGTCGTAATCCTCAAACTGGTGAGACTATCGAAATTGCTGCAGCTAAAGTGCCTTCTTTCAAAGCTGGTAAAGCACTGAAAGACGCTTGTAACTAATAAGCAGTCAGATTTTTGAAAAGGCGATGGAACTCCATCGCCTTTTTTATTGGTATCGACATAAGGAATGTCGTTCCAGCATTCTATCCGGGTGAATGTTAGGCTATAATCCCGGCTTATTTTGCCGAGACTGCAATCATTGTGGTGTGGACTCGGGTAGCGGTATGTAACGGAGTTAGAATCGAGTCATGCTAGAAAGAATCAGAGAAGGTTCTCAAGGCCCTTGGGCGATGGCTATCATTGTACTGATAGTGTTGAGTTTCGTTTTGGCAGGCGTTAGCAGTTATGTCACATCTTCAGGTGTGACTGCGGCGGCTGAAGTAAACGGTGAAGAAATTAGCCAACAAGATGTTGAGCGTGCCTACCAGTCGCAACGTGCGCGTCTTGAAGCGCAATTTGGCGAAGGTATTGGCGCCTTGTTTAGCGATGAAAATTACCTGCGTGATTTTCGCTTAAACGTGCTGGACCGCTTAATTGCCGATACGCTGGTATTGCAAAAAGCAGATGAGTTGGGCTTACGTGTATCCGACAAGCAAATTCGCGAAGCGATTGTGCAGATGCAAGAGTTCCAGACTGCGGGCACTTTCGACAACGAACGTTATTTAATGCTGTTGCGTCAGAATGGTTTCCAGCCTGCAACGTTCAGCGATTACATGCGTCAGCAGATGACCCGCGAGCAATTGGCTCGTGCAGTAAGTGCAAGTGACTTTGCCTTGCCAGCCGAGATTACACTGGCTAACGCGCTGCAACAGCAAACGCGCAACGCAGAATACCTGATTGTTGATTCCGCGCCATTTGCGTCATCGGTTGAAATCACCGAAGAAGATGTGAATACCTATTACGAATCGAATCTGGCTCAGTTTGACACCCAGGAAAAAGTGGATATTGCCTATGTGGTATTGTCTGTGGACGACCTGAAAGGCGATGTCACTGTAACTGACGGCGAGATTGAGCAGTATTACACTGAAAACAGTGCGTTGTATAAAACCACTGAAGAGCGTCGGGTATCACACATTCTAATTGAATTTGGCGACGACGAAGCGGCTGCGAAAGACAAAGTGGAAGCTCTGGCCGCAGAGCTGGCGAATGGGGCTGATTTTGCTGCATTGGCAATGGCTAATTCTGCAGATACATTCACTGCCGATAATGGCGGCGACCTGGATTTTCTGACTCAGGGTATGATGGACCCAGCGTTCGATGATGCGGCTTTTGCCCTTGCGAATGTAGGCGATGTATCAGACGTAGTTAAAACAGAATTTGGTTATCACCTGATTAAACTTACTGATATCAAGCCAGAAGAAGTTACTCCGCTGGCCGACGTAAGCGACGACATTCGCGCGCAACTGGCAACGGACAAAGCTACCGACCGTTTCTATGCCCTGCAATCTGAAATGGCGAATCTGGCCTTTGAAGTTGCTGATACGCTGGAAGATGTTGCTGGTGTAGCTAATAAGTCGGTGCAAAAAACCGGATTGGTAAATGCGCAGATGGTACCTGCGCCGTTGAATGTGCCTGCGGTAACCAGTCGCGTATTTGATCCCGCGTTTATCGAGGAAGGTTTGAACAGTGATTTGATTGAGCTGAACGATGACACAGTGGCGTTTGTTCGAATCGCTGGGCATGAACCTCAGCGCACTCAATCGCTGGATGAAGTTCGCACTCGTATTCTGGCGCAACTGCGTGCAGACAAAGCTCAGCAAGCGGCAGTAGAATGGGCCACTAATGTGGTTGAACAGCTGAAAGCTGGCGAGACGCCATCGTTGGAGCTGGGTGATGTTACCTTGTCATGGGAAAGCAAAGAAGCGCTTACCCGTAATAGTGGAGAGCTGCCTCGTGCCATGGTTGAAACCTTGTTTACGCTGGGCAACGCCGCGCCAAACAATATCGACATTGCGGAACTGGGTTCAGGTGATGTAGGCATTGTTAAGGTAACCGCGGTTAATCAGCCAGCAGCGCTCGCGGAAGAAGACAGCGCTGCATTAGCCCAGCAAATTGCTACCGCTAATGCGCAAACCGGCTATCAGGCGTTTATTGACGCACTGCGTAATGCCGCAGACGTGAAGATTAATTTATAATCGCAACACACGTGTTTAACAACAAAGGCCACCTTCGGGTGGCCTTTTGTTTTGGTGCTGTTCCCACTAATTTTAACCACACGCTTTTTTATCGTAGAAACTGCGCCAGAACACAGGCGCCCGGCAAACTCATCCATATACAGGTAAGTAGCATGATTGGGCGGGCAAAGACGATGATAAAGGGAGCCCCGGTCAGGCTTGCTCACACCGGCTCCTTTATGTGCGCGGAAACACCGGTTTCCTGTTTAAAGCCCGGCATTGTACCTATAACCCTTGGCGAATCACCAAATGGCGGCGGTTATTATCTGGCGTTAACTTTGAGTAACGAAATACATCAACGTAAAAAAGGCTGCAATTACCGAAGAGAAAATAAAAATATATTTAAAACCCTGTTTGCCATCAGCCAGGCTGTAGCGGTTAAATTTCAAATAACCAATCCAAACCAGGCTTAATATTAATGGCAGCAGAATAATGATTCTTAACATAATTATGGATTAACCTTTTACCAGTGCTCTTTGTACGAACAATACGTTAATTCAGATTGCTAATGTGCAGTCTATTCTGCGCGATGCGTCACGCATTCTACGGCGTACTTACGCGCGTGTAGTGAAACTTATGTTCGGTTATTTTGTCATTATCTTCAATGGCAACATAGATATTCATGGTGTTGTCATCCATGCGCTGAAGGGTTAAACCATTAAAGTAGGCTGTGCTATCGGTGAGTTTAACCAGCCGAAAGTCGACCGACTCTTCTTTTTCTTCCCAGCCGGTCAGGTCGCCGCTGAAATGCTTCAGCCGAAACACCAGCGACCCTTCTTGCTCTACTATGGTCTCAAGTTCGTAGAATTCCACTGTGTCATCTACAACCAGCTTAAATGCGCCCATCATGGAGTCGCCAAGGGGAGTGGACCACACTTCTTCAACTACGCCACCAAACGCATTACCGCGCCAATGACCAGCCAGCCATGCAACTGCCTCTAATGTGGCAGCCGGAGAAGGGGTTTGATTGTCTACCTGCATCACATTGGGCAGCGGCTCGTCTGCTTCGGCATCGACGTTCAATAAACCGATAAACAACACAACCAGCAGGGCTCTCATTTTATTGTCCTAATGTTGAGCAGGGGGTAATGGTTTCATGCCAAACAACCTGCGTGTAAGTGTAAACGGTCGAATTATAACGTAACAGCTTGCAGCACAAATAGCGAATGAGACTACTAACAGCGTGATTGATTTAACGGAAATCGTAGTTGGCCATTGAACAATATAATAGGCAAGCGTCACAATAATGGTTTGATGCAATATGTAGAAAGGGAAGATGAGTGAATTGGCAGTACGAAGCCAGGCTGGCGAAGATATGCAATACGCACTGGCATAGCCGGTGAGGGTTAGCATTGCTGACCAGGATACCAATGAACACATAACCCACCAAAGCGCCCAGCGGACTTCCAGAGACGCATAATTGCTAAAATCAATCAGGTAATAGGCATAGAATAAACAAGAACACACAGCCATTGCTGTGGCGCTGGTTCGCCTGTGTAGTGCGAGAGATTGCCAAAGGTTGGGACTACTCATAAATAGCAATCCTGACAGGAAAAACAGACCGTAGAAGGCAGAGAGCGCCAGGTTGTCGATACCGTGTCCCTCATTGACTGTTGTTGCTTTGAGCCAGCAACGTATGGCTATAATGAATAATACCAAAGCAAATAAGCCTAATCGAAAGCGGGCTATACGCGCTATCCACATGGTAAAAGCACCTCCCATTGCACTCCTGAGCCAGGCATTTACCGGGATCGCAATGCACATAAACACGATTAGGAATTCGAGAAACCACAAGTGATTCGGCTCGAATGCCAGTAATCGCTGGCGGTAGGCATCCATTAAGCCGTTATACTGTTCAGGGTGTTCGAAGTATTCTTGAGGCGGCACAATCAGCATCATGCCAACAAAAAACGGTACCACCAGCCGTAAGAGCTTATTTTTTAGAAACGCCCAGGCGGATGCACGCTGCAACAATAAATAGCTTCCCGCACCAGCAATAAAGAACAGCACGGGCAATCGAATTTGCTCAAAATACACCATAATGTCGTCCAGTAATTTACTGGAATCGGTATTAGTAATGTGCCAGTCGTCTCCATTAAACGGCATAAAAACGTGATGAAGGAATACCGCCAGGATCAGAATTACCCGCAACCAATCCAGTTCGTAGTAGCGTTTGCTAGCCCGAATGGGCAGGGTATTGCTGCTCATATTCCAATCCTTGTGTTAACACTGATTCCAGGCTGTACTATACCCACTTTCAATTTACGGTAGCGTATTGAATTGTTAGGAAATAATTCAACAGTTCTGTTTTGCTGTTAAACAAGCGAATAACGCCACTATGCATCCGGATGAGCTACGCCTTATAAAGTGAATCATGATGCCGCTAAAACGGTAACATTGAAGCCAACATTAGACATGGAATCTATTGGTTTGGCGGCAATGTCGATTTGGCGCTACGTATTTGATTGTAGAATGGCTAAGCAGGGGCAATCGGCAAGCAAAACCGGAACTGCGGAGTCCGAATAATCAGGCTTCATGATTGCCAGGGCGGTATGTTATCCCGCCAGCCACGGTAGAGTGAATACGCCAATGATGCAGTGGCAATACCGGCTGCATCTGCAAGCCAGTCTACTATGTCGAATGTTCGGGTTGAAATAAACAGCTGGCTCAATTCTTCGCCGGTTACAAACAATGTCACAATCGCGCTGGCAATAAATATCTCGCGTCCGGCCAGGAGAATAGTTCGCCCGCCTGATGCGGCTATCAGTAAAAATGACAAGGTGCCAAACAGCCCGAAGTGGCCAAGCTTATCTCCGTATGGGATACGCTGAACAAGTTCAAAAAACACGCTGTGTGCACCAGTGTTGGCTAGATAAATAACCCACACAATAAACCCAGTACCCAACACACTTAGCAACGCAAAAAATTTACCCATATCTCACCTGTGTACCTGTTTCTGCATTTCATAGTAGGCAGTAAATCGGGTGCGTTTATGGCGCAATTCAGGCAATTCGGAGTGATTGTAGGGTCATGCGCGTAATATTATGAATATGCGTGACATCACCTGTGTTCAGGGCGAATGTGCTTTATGCCAGATGCGAAATCCCTGAGCTCATCAATAGAATATTCGGTATGCACTCGGATTGTTGACGCGGGTTTGTGCGCAAGGCTTACGCCAGTCCTTCTGGCTATTGTCGGGCGAATGGGTCGTGGCATAAACCCGCCACCACAATTGGGACACACATTGGCTAAAATGTCAGTAACACAGCGAGTGCAAAATGTGCATTCAAAGCTACAAATCATTGCCTCTGTTGAATTTGGCGGTAGATCGATATCACAACACTCACAATTAGGACGTATTTCCAACATGGTTACTCCTTACCCAGGGTGATTAGCCCGCAGTCGCGTCGAATGAATTCACATCATTATTTCGCGGTAATCAAGTGGGGTAAATCGTTGAAGCAGACAAATATCGATAACATTCGGACAGACATCCTGCCTCAGAGTTTGATTGGTTTGTGGGGGAGGGGGGCGAAACGCATTCGCGCGTCTCGCCAGTTAAACAAGCGTTACTGCATTGCAATAAGCTGAGGTGAGTACGTTTTCAATAAACTTGCAATATGGCTTGCATCATTGAGTGACGTTACGGTTAACGGTTCATCAGGGATGTTCAGCGCCGTCTTATTACCAATAACGGCTTTGAGTTTTTGTTCGTCAACTTTGCCGTTTGTGGTAACAGACTCAAGTTCGTCCTCGGTGAGTTGCTGCGTATAACCGTCAGGCAGGTAAATCGTGCCATTTGAAAAATCTACCGCAAACGCAATGACACCAGGTACAAAAAAGAAAAGTAAACCAACCGCATCGAGCAGTACAATACCCGCATCCAATCGGCCGCTCGACTGGCCCTTGCGCTCCGGGTGCAAAATTGTCCCGCAGGCGGTTAAATTAAGGATTAATCCTGTTGAAATCATCATCGCCATTAACTTTTTCATGTTGCTTTCCTCGTTTACTTAAACACGCTGTTTATTTAGGTGAGCAAGCGCAGTGCCAATTGGTTTGTTGTGCAGGAATAAGTATTAAAAATCAACGCGTAGAACAAATGTAACGAGATGTCGTTAGATACGAATACACCGGGATACAGGCAGTAATCGGAGTATTTTTCACAGGATGTGTAATATTTGCGATACGCGTCAGGGCAGTACATGACTGCCCAGTTGGGGATGACTAAGCGCTTTCAGCTAATTGGTGAGATTGCAGGTAGCGTTTGCGTTTTTTCGGCAGTAGCTTATCGGTATCAACCACCACTAACCCATCAATACAATCACAGAAGTCAGGATCAATGTTGAAATCGAGGAAGGCTACGCCATCGTGCTCGCATACTTCGGTGTATTGCTTGTAAAGAGTAGGTACGTTTACGCCCATGTTGGCTAGTAAGTGCTTGAGTTGAGTGAACTCTTTTTTGTAATCATTACCCGAAAATTCTTTAAGGCTATCGCCAGGCGGTGCAAATGGGATCCTGGCGGTTGCTTCCCCAAATTTTGCCGGGAAATAGGTTTGATAAAACTGCACTATTAAATGCTTGGCTGGCAGCGGATAGCTGTTGCTCAAACTCACCGGGCCGAACAAATACCGGTAGTGAGGGTAGCGGCTTAAAAACGCCCCAATACCAAACCACAGATAATCCAGGCTGCGTTTGCCCCAATAGCGCGGTTGCACAAAGCTGCGGCCAAGTTCCAGTCCCGATTCGAACAGGGCCGGGTTTTCGCTGGCGTAGTTGAATAATGTAGCAGAATACAGGCCGGTCTCGTGCCCTGGCTGCGATAATCGCTGAGCATCACCAAAGCGGTAAGCACCCACAATTTCAAGGTCCTGATCGTCCCACAATATCAGATGGTAGTAATGGTTATCGTATCGGTCGACATCGCGTCGTTGCAACGTACCTTCACCCACGGCCCGAAATGCAATTTCACGCAGGCGACCAATTTCGCGCATGATCACCGAACTACCTTTGTGCAAGTACAAATAAATGTGTTTGCCGTCTGACGTCTCGCCCAGGTGCTCACACTGGCGAATCGCACGGGACAGCTCCTTTCTGTCTTCAGGCATGGCAATCGCTGCCTGCGTTGTGAATACCCCTTTTCTGTTAGTACCCACACTGTACAAATGGCGCTTAAACAATTTTACCTGGTCGGGCATTGGGATCGACATAGACTGGAAGCTGCTGTAGGGAATTAATTCGCCAATACGCATGGGCAGGGATTTACGACGCTGGTTAAACATTTCTTTTACCAACAACGCGGTTGCCAGTGGCTTATAAATCATGGATACACCGTAAAACAGCGGTGAATTCTTGGCATCTATGAAAATAGGCAGTATCGGCGCTTTGGCGTGGCGGGCTATGCGAAGGAAGCCACTGTGCCAGCGAGTATCCCGCACGCCCTGAGGACGCAAGCGTGACACCTCTCCGGCCGGAAAAATCAGCACTGCACCGTCATTCGCCAGGTGCTCGTGAATCGCGGAGAGATGCTGCTTTGGTGTGCCGCCTTGCATATTATTCACTGGTAACAACATATTCCTGAGTGGCTCAATTGCCATCAGCATTTGGTTGGCAACCACCTTGAGGTCGTGACGAATTTCCGAAATTAGCTTAATTAAAGCCAGGCCGTCTATCGAACCAATCGGGTGATTGGCAATAATAACCACGCGACCTTCGCTGGGGATACGCTCCCGCTCATTATCTCTGATGGAGGTACTTACATTGAAGTATTCCAGCACCTGTTCTACAAAATCGATGTCGTGATAGTGCGGATAGGTGCGTCCGAATTCTGATATCTCTCTTTCGTGCAGCAGGTGACGTAGTACAAAACACAGGGGTTTGTTCAGGATGCGGTTGTTGGCAACCTGCGGATAATACTCATTGATTAGACCGTCTACAGTAAACATATTCAGTACACCTTTGCTATTTTCGCCACACGATATCAACCTAATGTGACGAAAAAAGCACAGTTGTATGTCACTTATTTTACAGCTTAAGCTGCCTGATTACCGTTCACAAAATCAGCAAGTACCGATACCGTCGCCTTTTGCTTGAGGTATTCGTTAAAGTGGAACAACGACAATTCTCCACTCATGTCTTCCACCAGTGCTGAACAGTTTTCAATCCAATCGCCATCGTTAATGTAATGAATGCCATTTACCATTAGCGATTCCGGGTGATGAATATGGCCGCAAATTATGCCATCCAGACCTTTTGCCTTAGCGTAATCACATCCTGCGGTGCGATAGCGTTCAATGGCTTTATTGGCCCCTTTGATGTGTTGCTTAATATAGCCAGCCAGTGACCAGTAATGCCTGTTGCGCCAGGCACGGAATCGGTTGTACCAACGGTTTAAAAACAGCAGTAAATCGTAGCCCTTATCGCCAATCCAGGCATGAAATTTACCCAGTGTCACATCGGTATCAAATTGGTCGCCATGCAACACCAGATATTGCTTGCCTTCAGCCGTTACGTGTACAATTTCGCGCTCTATTTGAATATCGCCAAATGTCATACCGGCGTATTTCTGTATGGGAGCATCGTGATTGCCTGGCAGATATATTACGCGAGTGCCATTGTTGCTCATGTACATGATTTTATGCATCACGCGGTTATGGGCTTCCGGCCAGCGAAACTGCTTTTCCATCTGCCACATGTCTACAATATCGCCTACCAAATACAGTGTATCAACAGAGATATTGTGAAGAAATTCAAGTAAGTATTCTGCTTTACAGTCTTTGTTGCCCAAATGAATATCAGACAGCCATACTGCTTTGTAATGGAGCTTTGGCATCACGTCACCCTGCTGGTTTAATGTGGTTTCGCTGGGTTTACTTTAGTGGAACCAATTGACAGTTAAGTGACGTCTGTTTGACGTTTCGGTGACGAGTTATTGAACGTTACGTGACACCGAGCGGAAGGGCATAATGGGTGGTAAACAGGCATAAAAAAAGCGCCTGAAGGCGCTTTTTACACTGTTCGTTAATCGTGGATTAACCCAACGCTTTAACTTGCGCAGCCAAACGGCTCTTGTAACGAGCAGCTTTGTTTTTGTGAATCAAACCTTTAGTAGCCATTCTGTCAAGAATTGGTGTGGCAGCAACCAGTGCAGCCTGCGCAGCTTCTTTATCGCCAGTGGCGATAGCCGCTACTACTTTTTTAATACTTGTACGAGTCATGGAGCGACGGCTGGCGTTATGCTGGCGACGCTTTTCGGCTTGAATTGCACGTTTCTTAGCAGACTTAGTGTTAGCCAAGGTGTAACTCCCAGAAAAAATTCATGTCAAAAACGAGGGTGCGGATTGTGCCTAGCTATCGGCTATTTGTCAAACAATTTCTTAAATAAGCCTTGCATTAATCTGGCGGGCGTTACAATACCTGTACCGCGGCTAAAATAAAAGCCTTTAAACACGTGTACATAGCATTATGGCCCAGGAATATGACTGTTGTTCTGCGGAATGGGATTTTTTGTGAAATTAGCTGTGTTTCGGAACCTGCGGAGTTGATACAGGTCACAACGTAAGAGTCTGTGAATGCGTACACTGTGGAACAGAAAAATACGTAGCCAGCAAGCGTTGAAATCTGGCTAACGAAAAAAATGAAAGGATTAAATATGCTTACTGTTGCCGATATCATGACCTGCCCGGTGCTTCAATTACACGAGGGTAATACCCTCCACGATGCCCATTACATTACGCGTCATCGGGGCATTCGACATCTGCCAGTGGTGAACAAGGACACCAAGGCAATTGTGGGAGTGGTTACGCAGAAAAGTCTGGTTGCAAAAGTCATGAGTTTACTGGTGTTATACGGTAATGACGCGCTGGAACAGCACGAAAAAGATACCAACATTATGGAAGTTGCTGTGTTGGATTTTGACACCGTGAAGGCAAGCGATTTCATTCGCGATGTCGCGCCGTTCTTTTTGCGTAATAAACATGGCTGTCTGCCGGTGGTTGATGATCACAAGCAGGTTATTGGTATCGTTACTTCTACCGATTTCGTAAATTTATCGATGATGTTGATCGACAAAATGGATAAGCTCGGATAATCCCATTCAATCTGGTTGATAAATGGCACTGCTTGCACAATGAGCATTAGCTTAACCTGCTGACTTTACGCTAGAATGGCGATACTTGTTGGTATTGGTTGGGCGCTTCGCCCTGAATGGAACTGCTGTGTCGAGGAAGTTAATTAAGTCAGGCCTGATTGTTAGCACGATGACCTTGCTGTCTCGTGTGCTGGGCCTGATCCGTGATGTGGTTATTGCAAAATTGATGGGCGCCGACGCGTCCGCCGATGTGTTTTTCTTTGCCAATAAAATCCCCAACTTTTTGCGACGACTATTCGCCGAAGGCGCATTTGCCCAGGCCTTTATTCCTGTACTGACTGAAGTACACGCCGAAAAAGACGATGCCAAATTAAAAGCGTTCGTAGCCTATGTTTCAGGAACGCTGGGCGCTATCGTTTTTGTAACAGCCCTTATTGGGGTGGTGTTATCGCCAGTGATGACCGCGCTGTTCGGTACAGGCTGGTTCATTGATTATCTCAACGATGAACCGGGTGGCGAGAAATTTGAACTGGCAAACACCATGTTAAAAATTACCTTTCCGTACATTGCGTTTATTTCGTTAACCGGTTTGTCGGGCGCCATTCTCAATACTCTCAATAAGTTCGCGGTAGCCTCGTTTACACCAGTATTACTGAACGTGTGTATTATCGGCTGCGCCTGGTTACTGGCTCCGCAAATGGAGCAACCCGCCTTTGCTCTGGCCTGGGGCGTTTTCCTGGGCGGTATTGTGCAACTGGGGTTTCAGTTACCGTTTTTGTATCGTGCAGGCCTGTTGGTTAAACCCAAATGGGGATGGCATGATCCCGGTGTAATCAAAGTGCGCACCCTGATGATTCCTGCGCTGTTTGGTGTATCGGTGGGGCAAATTAACCTGTTACTCGACACCTTCATTGCCAGCTTTCTGGTAACCGGTTCGATTAGCTGGCTGTATTATTCAGACCGCCTGCTGGAATTCCCGCTTGGCCTGTTTGGCATTGCCATCGCCACGGTAATTCTGCCTACGTTGTCGCGCAATCACGTTGGCAAAGACGAAAGTGGCTTTTCCGGTAACATGGACTGGGCAGTGCGCATGATTTGTTTGCTGGGCATTCCTGCCGCCACCGGATTAGGGGTGTTAGCCGAGCCCATTCTGGCGGTGATTTTCCAGCGCGGAGCCTTCACTGCCGAAACAACCCGCATGGCGTCGTACAGTCTTACCGCCTATTCCTTTGGATTACTGAGCTTTATGTTAGTAAAGGTATTGGCGCCAGGTTATTACTCACGTCAGGACACCAAAACACCGGTAAAATACGGCATTTGGTGTATGGCAGCCAATATGGTGTTAAACCTGATTTTTGCCATTCCTTACGGTTACATTGGTCTTGCGATTGCTACCAGCTTGTCGGCAACACTGAATGCGGGGTTGTTATATATGGGCCTGCATCGTCAAAACGTATACCGATTCAGTCGGTTAACCCGGGGATTTGTGCTGCGGGTGATGGTAGCTACCTTTGCGATGACGGGGGCTATAGTGTGGATGCAATACGGCGTGGCCTTTACTTCGCTGGTTTTCGAAGAGCAGGTTATCTCGCTGATCCTGACAATCTGTCTCGCCGTTGCGGTGTTTGGCGGCAGCCTGTTTGCGATGGGGATTCGCTTCCGTCATTTTAAATCCCGCAATTTTAACCCCGCTTAGCGATTGGTATTGCGGGCTGGGTAGTTTATAATCGCCGGCTTTGTAGCTTAGTCATCAATAAGGTTGTAATGCATTGTGGAGCTAATTCGGGGCCTGAATAATCTGAAAGCCAGTCATTTTGGTTGTGCATTAACCATTGGCAAGTTTGACGGCGTTCACCTTGGTCATCAGGCGGTACTGAAAAACGTTATCCAGCAAGCGCGACGCCTCGGTTTGCCAGCTACCGTAATGGTGTTTGAACCGCACCCTGAGGAAGTATTTACACCCGCTACCGCACCAGCCCGAATCAGCCCACTGGCTGAGAAATATCAGTTGCTGAAAGCGCAAGGGGTTGATCGCTTGTTGTGTGTTCGGTTTAATGCGCAATTCGCTGCACAATCGCCCCAATTGTTCATTGAAAAATGGCTTGTTGGCAAGTTAGGCGTAAAGTTTCTGGTAGTTGGCGATGACTTTCGCTTTGGCAAAGCGCGTCAGGGCGACTTCGATATGCTGGCTGCTGCGGGCACTGAGTACGGTTTTGATGTGGTCAGCACGCAAAGCTTTCGCATGAAAGATTGCCGGATAAGTTCTACCGCCGTGCGTGAAGCGCTGGCCGACAGCAATTTTGAGTTGGCCGAGGATATGTTGGGGCGGCCGTTTTTTATCAGCGGGCGGGTTGTGCATGGCGAAAAGAAAGGCCGAACCATAGGTTTTCCAACCGCCAATGTATTGTTAAACCGTTGCCAAACCCCCATAACAGGCGTGTTTGCAGTTAAACTTACCGTTGCAGGACAAGCGTACAATGGCGTGGCAAACATAGGCTCACGTCCAACGGTGAACGGACAGCGCAAGCAACTGGAAGTGCATATATTTAATTTTAGCGGCCATTTGTATGGTCAGCGTATAACGGTAGTGCCGGTCGAAAAAATTCGTGACGAGCAACGGTTCGATGGATTGGCGGCGCTACAACAACAGATTGCCCGTGATGTTGCCCAGGCACAGCGGATTTTAAAAATGAATACCGACCTGTAAAGGTCTGAAACGGGAACCTCCCGATAACGCGGACGGAAATAACAAACGCTATGAGTGATTACAAAGCCACACTGAATTTGCCGGAAACCGAGTTTCCGATGCGTGGAAACCTGGCCCAACGTGAACCTGAAATGCTGAAAAGCTGGGAACAGCAAGGTTTGTATAAGCAAATTCGTGAAGCCAAAGCCGGTAAAACGCCTTTTGTGCTGCACGACGGCCCCCCGTATGCCAATGGTAATATTCACATTGGTCACGCGGTAAACAAGATCCTCAAAGATATTATTGTCAAGTCTAAAACCCTGTCTGATTTTGATGCGCCTTATGTGCCTGGTTGGGACTGTCACGGTCTGCCCATCGAATTGATGGTAGAGAAAAAAGTGGGCAAGCCCGACGTTAAGGTAACGGCGGCTGAGTTCCGTCAGAAGTGCCGCGACTACGCACAACAGCAAATCGACGGTCAAATGGCAGACTTCAAACGTCTGGGCGTACTGGGTGAATGGGACAACCCATACAAAACCATGGATTTTGCCTCAGAAGCCAATATTGTTCGTGCACTGGGCAAAATCATTGAAGCTGGCCATCTGGAAAAAGGGTTTAAACCTGTTCACTGGTGTACAGACTGCGGCTCAGCACTTGCCGAAGCGGAAGTGGAGTACAAAGACAAAACCTCGCCTGCCATTGACGTGAAATTCCCGTTGGCAGACGTAGCAGTATTTGCTGAGGCATTTGGCGTTAGCGCAGATGAACTGCAAGCGCATAACGCGGGTGTGGTAATTTGGACCACGACCCCATGGACACTGCCTGCTAACCTTGCGGTGAGCTTACATCCGGAATTAGAGTACGCATTGATCGCCCTTGAAGGCGCATCAGATTGGCTGATTGTAGCCAGTGACCTGGCTGAGAGTTGTGCCAAGCGTTACGGTAGCGAGTCGTTCAAGGTGGTAGCAACCTGTGTAGGCAGCGCATTAGACAAAGCGCGTTTACAGCATCCATTCCTGGATAAAACCTCTCTTATCGTACTGGGTGAGCACGTTACTACCGACTCAGGTACAGGCTGTGTTCATACTGCGCCTGCACACGGTGTTGACGACTTTAACGTATGTAAACAATACGACATTGAAGTGTACAACCCGGTTGGCAATAACGGTGTTTATCTGGAAAACACGCCACTGTTTGCTGGTCAGCATGTGTTTAAAGCGAATCAGTCGGTTATCGACACGCTGGTTGAGCATGGCAATCTGGTACTGAACGTAGCGTACGAGCACAGTTACCCGCACTGCTGGCGTCACAAAACACCCATTATTTTCCGTGCCACGCCACAGTGGTTTGTTAGCATGGATAAACTTGGCTTGCGCGAGCAGTCTTTAGAGCAAATTCGCAATACTCAGTGGATCCCGGAATGGGGCGAAAACCGCATCAGTAAAATGGTGGAAGGGCGTCCCGACTGGTGTATTTCCCGTCAGCGTACCTGGGGTGTACCCATTCCTCTGTACGTACACAAGGTATCTGGTGAGCTTCACCCCGATACGTCTGCGTTAATTGAGCAGGTTGCCGCAAACATCGAACAATCAGGCATTCAGGCCTGGTGGGATATCGATGATGCAGCGCTGTTAGGCGCAGATGCTGATCAATACGAAAAAGTAACTGACACCCTGGACGTTTGGTTTGACTCAGGTGTGACGCATTTCTTCGTGGTGGATTGCCGCGATGACATTCCTGCGACAGCGGATTTGTACCTGGAAGGTTCCGACCAACACCGCGGCTGGTTTATGTCGTCACTAATGACTTCTACCGCCATGCACGGCCGTGCGCCGTACAAGCAAGTATTAACTCACGGCTTTACTGTAGATGCTCAGGGCAAGAAGATGTCCAAGTCGCTGGGTAACGTTGTTGCGCCTCAGGAAGTCACTAACAAGCTGGGTGCAGATATCCTGCGTTTGTGGGTAGCATCAACCGATTATCGCGGTGAAATCGCAGTATCGGACGAAATTCTGAAACGCGCCGCCGACAACTATCGTCGTTTGCGCAATACCGCCCGATTCCTGCTGGCAAACCTGAATGGCTTTAATCCGACTACTGATCTGGTGGCAGAGCAGAATATGGTTGCGCTGGACCGCTGGATGGTGACTCGCGCTAAACAACTGCAGGAAGAATTGATTGCCGCCTATGAACGTTATGATCTGCTGGTAGTATCGCAAAAGCTATCGCACTTCTGTTCACTGGATTTAGGCAGCTTCTATCTGGATATCATTAAAGACAGACAGTACACCGCTAAACAAGACAGCGTAGCCCGCCGTTCATGTCAAACCGCTTTGTACCATATCGCCGAAGCGCTGGTTCGCTGGATGGCGCCAATTACCAGCTTTACTGCTCAGGAAATCTGGCAGGAAATGCCGGGTGAGCGCGGTAAATTTGTGTTTACTGAAACCTGGTACAACGGCTTTAACAGCTTTACGCAAGATGGCGCGCTGGACGATGATTTCTGGCAACAGATCATGCTGGTAAAAGATGCGGTTAACCAAGCGCTTGAACAGGCCCGTAAAGCCCAGGTATTGGGTGGTTCGCTGGAAGCCGAGATTACCCTGTACGCCGATGAAGGATTAAAAACGCAACTTAACCTGTTAGGTGATGAACTGCGCTTTGTGTTAATCACGTCTGGTGCATCGGTAAAAGCCCTTGCAGACAAATCTGACGATGCTGTGAAAACAGACGTCTCCGGACTATTTGTTAGTGTTGCAAAAACCGCTGGTGAAAAATGCGTGCGCTGCTGGCATCACCGTGA